>PITV01000167.1 GCA_017577285.1 Clostridiales bacterium | reverse complement strand
ATCTGGCGCACCGGGATGATCCGTATGTGAAGAGCAGGATGGAGGATACCATCCTGTGGGGGCTTCAGACCTTCAACACAAGGGATAAGGAATACGGCTACGGAAAACCCGGCTGGATGAGCGAGCGCTTCTGCTTCTGTCAGGGCCTGCTGACAGAGAAGTACCCGGACGGTGAGACGGCAAGCACCTGGTTTGCCCTGATGCCCTGGGCCTCCGCCAGCATCATAGAGGGCTTTGCACGGCACTGACCCGGCGGACGGGACGCGTTTACAAGATACTTGCCGGAAACAGATAAATATTGTATACTGTATACAATGTCCGCAGGAACGGTATGCAACGGACCGCGGACAGGCGGAACAGCGCGGCTTTCATCAGGCCGGTACGCATGCGGGAGCCGATGGAGGATTATGTATTACCTTCTGAATGAGGAATGCAGTCTTTGCGGATATAAGGGGCTTCCATTCGGCATCCGGTATGAAAGGATCGGGGCGGTGGATTTTTTCGACCGGGAGCAGTACGAGCTGGTGCTGATGCTGGACGGACAGACCCCGGTGGAACGGGAAAAGCTCACGCAGGCGCAGCAGCGTCTTCTGGATCATCTTACCGGGATCAGGGCTGTTTCCGAAACGGACGGCACGGGAGAACTGACGGAAGCGCAGAAATACCGCCTTTATCCCGCCATGTACAAGCGGGATGTGCAGTGGTCGATCACCGGGAAGTGCAACTACCGCTGCCGTCACTGCTTCATGTCCGCTCCGGACTGCCGCTTTACGGAACCGTCCCGTGAGGAGTGCATGGATTATATCCACCAGATGGCGGAATGCGGCATCAGATCGGTCTCTCTGACCGGCGGAGAACCGCTTGTCAGCCCCTGGTTCTATGATATCCTGGATGAGTGCAGGCACTGTCATATCCGCGTCAGCACCATTTATTCCAACGGCGCCCTGGTGAATGAGCAGCTGGTGGAGGAACTGAAAAAGAGGGATATGAGACCCGCCTTCCATATGAGCTTTGACGGCATCGGCTGGCATGACTGGCTGAGAGGGATCAACGGGGCCGAGGAGAAAGTGATCGGCGCATTCCGGCTGCTGAGGGCAAACGGATTTGTCCTTTCCTCATCGCTCTGTCTGCACAAGCACAATCTGGAAGGCCTGAACGCAAGCATCCGCCTGATGGATTCCCTCGGCCTTTCCCATCTGAAGACCAATATCGCCACCCCGGCCGGCCTGTGGGCAAAGGAGACCGGGCATTTTCTCGATCCGGACGAGACCTGCGCCTATCTGCTGGATACGGTGA
Source organism: Clostridiales bacterium (assembly GCA_017577285.1). Classification (GTDB taxonomy): domain Bacteria; phylum Bacillota; class Clostridia; order Christensenellales; family Aristaeellaceae; genus ZC3RG03. Next base: position 4,048 of record PITV01000167.1, on the reverse strand, counting down.
TCCCCCGGTATCTGGAGGATGATCCGGATATGGGCGTGCAGTTCTGCGGCCTGCTGGATTACAGTAAAAGGAACGGTACCTGCTATATTCCGCTCTGCAAGTTCGGCGGCAGGGAGGATTCCCTGTCCAGCTATGCCTGCGGCGCGGTGAAAAACGGCATGTATCTGTCGCCGGAGGGCTATGTGCTGCCCTGCATGACCATGGTGGGAACGGATATACAGCCTCAGTTTCCTTCCCTGAAGGATATGACGCTGTCTCAGATCCTGTCAGACTCAGCTTATACAGAAGCCTGTTTTGCCACCGGGCGGCAGGTGGTGGATCATAATGAAAAGTGCGCGGAATGCCCTTACCGCTGTCTTTGCGGCGGCGGATGCCGCGCCTGCGCCACGGGAGAGCACTGCACCGATTATTTCGCTGTGGATGAGGAGACCTGCCGCTTCTTCAGAAACGGCTGGTATGAAAGGGCGAAGGCGCTCGTGGAGGAACTGAAAAAACGCGGCCATGTGAGCGGGGAACAGCCGGAAGACAGGACGGACTGCTGAACCGGTACAGAGCGGAACAGACGGAAAGGAGCATCCTTGAAGATACGCATCATCGGCCCCAGCGGATCGGGAAAAAGCTGGCTGGCAAAGAGACTGTCCGAAAAGACGGGGATCGCCTGCCATGATCTGGACAGCATGCTGTGGGACAACAGCGCCGGAACGCACTTCAATGTGAAGCGGGATCCCGCTGTGCGGGACGCCATGCTGAATGAGGTCACCGGAAAGGATGAGTGGATCATTGAGGGCGTGCAGTATGCCTGGACCGGAAGCACCTTTGAAGCCGCCGATATCATTTATATGATCATTATGCCGGCGCCGGTGTGCCGCATGCGCATCATCCGACGCTTCATCAGGCGCAAGCTGACGGGCACCGACCGGAGGAACGAGAGCCTGAGATCGGTCATCGAGCTGCTGAAATGGACAAAGAAATTCTACCGTGTGAACCTGAAGGAGATCGCGGAAGTGCTGGAGCCCTACAAAGAAAAGACAAAGGTGCTCAGGAGCAAAAAGGAAATAGCGAACGAACTGAAAAAGATATCCCGTCCGGAATGACCCGGGCGGGATGTTCATTTTCTTCTGTTTTTTATCCTCTACACGGATACAAATGTCAATATCCCGAGAACAGCTCCTCCAGATAAGCCCTGTCGCTGCTCTTTGTCAGAGCCAGACGCAGCAGTACGGCGGCTTTTCGGGGGGAACGGTTGCCCGCGGCGATGGTATTTTCGCACAGCAGGTTTTCCTTTGTGATGACTCCGTCATCGATGCGGGAGGAAATGACTACGGGGATGGTCAGCTCCCGGATAACGGCCTGATATGCCCTGCTGAACTCGCCCGCGCCGGCACCTGCGATGACCAGACCCTCAGAATGCTCCGCCGCGTAGCGGAGAAACTGCGGATCGGCATCCACGGCAAAATACACGATGGATACCTTCGGCAGATCGGTCAGGCGGCTGACATCAAAGGCGCTGTCCTCCGGAAGAACTTTTTCCGGACGCCCGTACATGAAATATACCCTGCCGTCCCGCACAAAGCCCGCGGCGCCTGTTTCGCCCGCGGAGATGGCCATCAGGTGATAGGTGCTGGTCTTGGTCACATAGCGGGCGGAGTAGATTCGGTCGCTGAACACCACCAGAACGCCGTGGCCGGCGGCCTCCTGCGAAGCGGCCACGCATACCGATTCGTACAGGTTCATGGAGCCGTCGGGGGAGATGGAGGTGGAGGGACGCATGGAGCCCGTGATGACCACCGGCTTTTCGGTCTTTACCGTAAGGCTCAGGAAATAGGCGGTCTCCTCCAGCGTATCGGTGCCGTGAGTGATGACAAAGCCCTGCACATCCGGGTCTTCCGCCATGGTGTTGATGGTGTTTGCCAGAGTGATCCATACCCCGGCGGTGATGTCATCCGAATTGACATTGCAGACCTGCACGGTCTCAATGGGCGCTATATCCTTCAGCTGAGGGACGGTCTCCAGCAGTTCCCCCGCGGTGAGAGACCCGGGCGTATAGCCCATGGTCTTTCCCGGATTGCCCACTCCGGCGATCGTTCCGCCGGTGGCAAGGATGACGATCCTGCCTTTCATATCACAAACGCCTCCCGAGAAGAGAAGATTCGAAAAATCAGTGATGATCCTGAACCCGGGCATATTATACCACATCCGCCGGATCTTTTCCATCTGAATACATCAGCAGCCCGCGTTTCCGCGGGCTGTGATGCTTTGATGGGCCTTTTTTTACTGCAGTTCTTTCAGCAGACGGATGTTCACAAGAACATCCTGTTCCAGGGCCGCCTGTGCCATGCTTTCATCACCGGGCCAGATCACCCTCAGCAGATCCCCGCGCGCGTTCAGCCATACGGTGAAGATCGTCAGATCACTGCCGGAATAGCGGCTCATGCTGCTGTAGACAGCGTTCATTTCATCGATCCTGCCGGTCAGGCCTGTGCCTGTCACCCCGGCGGAGAGACCGGCGCGGGGAGCGGGAGCGGTGTGCAGTTCGCAGCACATCACGGCGACTTTTTCACGCATCATGCCGGCGATGATGCTGTCCACCGCCGCCTGATCATCCGGGTACAGCAGCTTCAGCGTCTGCTCGCGGACGGCGAGGAAGGCGGAGAACTGCGCGCGCTCCGTCAGCAGGACCGCCTGAGCGGGCCCGTTGCACCGGCTGAGCCACGCGGCGTATTCATCATTCAGCGCCTGTTTCCACAGGGCGCGGACAGCCGCAGGATCATTCAGCGCCGCCATCGCGGTCTCCGTTTCCATGTGCTGCGGGCAGAAGGTCAGCACTGCCGCGCCGCCGGAATAATCGGCATGGCAGTAGTCTTCGCCGCCGGTCATGCCGGGAACGGCGGATGTGCCGGGAACGCCCGGGATGACAGTATCTCCGGTTTTTTCGGGACCGGAAGCCGATCTGGCGGAGGCTGTTCCTCCGCTGCCCTTCGTGCCGGTGACGGCGGGAGCGATGTCGGGATCGGGGATGCCGTCGGTATCCACGCGCACGGTGTTGGAAACGACGGTTTCGCACTCGAAGAATCCGTACTCCGCGCGCGCGGTGTTGTCCAGATACCCGCGTTCCACATCATAGTTTGCCACGGTATACACATAGGTGACGGATCTGCTTTCGCCGGGATGCAGGAGGATATCGGTGCTGATCACGCCCAGATCGGCCTGTTTCAGGCCGTCATACACGACAACATCATACAGATCGGTATTGCCGGTATCGGTGTAGGTGATCACATATGTCACATCTTCACCCTCGATGTAGTAGCTCCGTCCGCCGCCGGGCCGGCTCACGACTTCCTTTGTGACGGTGAGTTCGGGCGCGGCATACTCGCCGCAGCCGAATTCCACATAGTTGGAGTAATAGCCGCCGGGCTGATCACCGATCTGCGCCAGAGCCACATTTCCTCCGTGACCCATCATTACATCAAATGCCGTTACGGTGTAGGGGAGGCAGATGTCGATCGCGGTCTCGCCGGGGGCGAAGGGCCCTGCCGCGAATGCTTTCAGCTGGTTGTCAATGAGCATGTCATACAGTTCCACATTACTGACGGGGCAGGTGGAACGGTTGATGACCTGTATGCGGAAGATGACGGTCTCGCCCTCCGTGTAGTAGTACTCGTTGGCGGGTCTGCTGATGATATCCTTGATCACTTCGATATCGTATTTGTTCCATCCGCAGGGGGAGAGCACCGTATTGGATACTTCCTTCTGGCCGTACTCGTTGCAGGCCCATGCCTCGTTTCCGGCATAGCCGTTGAAGGCATCCAGCTCCGTTACGGTGTACTCCAGTTCGCATGTCATGCTTTCCCCGGGGGCGAAGGGATCGGTGCTGTCCGCCACATTCACGGGAGAGATGGCGAAATCCATGATCGCGATGAAGTTATAGGTGAGGCTGGAGGTGTTGGTCACATCGACCTCATAGCGGATGATCTCTCCGGGCACGAAGAACTGCCCGTTGGCGGGGGCGTTCAGCACCTTCTTCTTTACGGAGAAGGGAGCATCCTCC
>PITV01000166.1 GCA_017577285.1 Clostridiales bacterium | reverse complement strand
GCTGTTGAGCAGGCGCTTGTCAACAAATATCAATGACCGGAGGAGGAAGGAAAAATGTCTGAGAAACTGGAAGTGTACTCTCTGATCGACCGTGCCAGGCTGCTGATCGTGAACGGCAAGAGTGTTCCCTTTACAAACAAGGTGATCATCGGACGTAATGATATCAACGCGCAGCTGCAGCTGATCGAGGGGGCCATCCCTAATGATGTTATGAGAGCGCGCGATGTTCTGGCTGAAGAATCGCGCCTGATCGATGAAGCCAACCGGATGGTCGATGACGCGGAAAACCGCTACAATGAACGGATAGCCCGCGCGAATATGGAAGCACAGTCTATCCTGAATCAGGCGAATGCGGATGCCGCCCGCATCGTGGATGATGCCCGGACTCAGGCGGATGCGGTCAGGGCTGACGCACAGGCGCGCCTTACCGATGCGGCTGCACAGGCTGATGACACGATCCGCGAAGCCAATGAGCGTGCCAATATCATGGCGGCTCAGGCCCAGCAGCAGGCGTCCAATATGATCGCTGATGCCACGGCCAGGGCTCAGCAGATGGTGGACGAGAGTGAGATCACCCGCCGTGCCAACGAGACTGCCGCGGAAATGATGGACAATGCTCAGCGCGAGTGCGCGAACCTGAAGGGAAACGCCTACAGTGCCGTGCTGCAGATGCTCAATCAGACCGAAGAGGACTTTACCGCGCAGATCGAAGCGGTGCGTTCTCTGAGGGAGAGCATTCCCCAGTAAAAACAGGTGATTATGCCCCGGAAATGTCAAAAAAATGCTTGACACGCGGGCACCGGATGCTTATACTATAAGGGCTGTCTTGTGATCTTTCACAAAGCGAGTCCGATGCCTGCGGGCATTTTACATTAAAGGAGTATAAAGAAATGAAGCACACTTATCAGCCGAAGAAACGTCAGCGCAACAAGGTCCATGGATTCCGTGCCCGCATGGCCACCAAGAACGGTCGCCGTGTACTCGCCGCTCGCCGTCGCCGCGGCCGCAAGGAACTGACCGTCTGACACGTTAGCGTCCTGTTTGGCTTAGCCCGCCCCGAAGCTTGCCACAGTGCATCTTGATCGGGACGGGTTTTGCTTTATTCCACAATGACAGGCGTCTCGTGTGAGGATTCTGCAGCATGCAAAAGGAATACCGTATCCGGAAAAACGGGCAGTTTCAGTATGTATACCGCAAGGGAAACGCGGCCGGCTGCCGTGAACTGACACTTCTGTATGTTCGCGCGGCCAGGCTTCAGGTGGGCTTTTCCGTGAGCAAGAAGGTCGGGGGAGCCGTTGTGCGCAACAAGGTGAAACGCCGTCTGCGCGCGGCATTCCGTTCCCAGCTTGCCGGACTTCGCACCGGATACTATGTGTTTTCCGTAAAGCCGGCAGCTGCCCAGGCGGATTACAGGACGCTGCAGGGGAGCATGAAGTATCTGCTCCGCCGGCAGAATCTGTACAGGAACACTGATCTATGAGAAAAATGATGCTGCGCGCGATACGCTGGTACCGGCGGTATTTATCCGGCAGAAAGCGTTCGCCCTGCTGCCGCTTTACACCCACCTGCTCTGAATATGCCTATGAGGCTATCAGCAGCTGGGGGGCGTTCAGGGGCGGATGGATGGCTTTCAAACGGATATTGCGCTGCAATCCGCTGTGCAAAGGCGGTTATGATCCTGTACCCCCGTTACCCCAACCGAATATCAGGAGGGACGAGAATCAACAATGAACCTGGATTTCTTAACAGATATTATCGACTGGTTTAACAGCGGTATCAACTATTATGCTGTATCGCTGATCCTCTTCACACTGTGCATCCGTGTGCTTGTGTTGCCCCTGGATATCAAGAGCCGCAAGGGTATGCGCAAGATGGCGAAGATCCAGCCCAAGATCAATGAACTTCAGAAGAAGTATGCCAATGATCAGGCCAAACTGCAGAAAAAGCAGCAGGAACTGATGCGGCAGGAACACTATAATCCTCTTTCCGGATGTCTGCCCATGCTGCTTCAGTACCCGATCCTGATCCTCATGTTCTATGCCATGCGTTCTGTCGCCAACCGTGAAATGGCCCGCCAGATCCTGCAGGCGATCGCCGGGAACGAAAACCCCGTCAATCACAACGAGACCTTCCTTTGGATCAAGAACCTGTGGACCGCTGATTCCTTCTTTGCCAGCATCGCTCCTTCCACCTCCGTGTTCGCGCAGGTGGGGGCTGATACCTGGATGAAGGCTTTTGAACGCCTTTCCGCGCCCGAACAGCTGGCCTGTCTGAAAAACATCCTGTATTACGATACCATGTCCGGCATGGGCAGCGGCCTTCTCGGCACCAGCTTCGGCGGGACGATCGAAAGCGTCCTTCAGATGAAGGATTTCGGCGGACCGGAGAATGTGATCAGCATCATGCGTGAGTACATCAACGGTGTGGTTTCTGTCAATACCTCCGGCTGCAGCGGCAGCTGCTTCATGTGCACCCTGTGCGGCGGCACGACGAACAGCTATGCCCACAACGCCATTCAGGACGCCTATACCGCGTCCGCGTTCTTCAAAAACAATCAGAGGATCGTCACCTCTGTTCCGATCCTCGGAAATCTGTACTGGCCCAGCAACGGCTACATGGTCCTGGCTGTCCTGTCCCTGGGTTCCCAGATCCTGATGACCAAGCTGAACCCCACTACTCAGCCCGAACAGCCTGTCAAGGCCGGCGAGGAGCAGAAGGGTGCCGGTACCGCGAAGTTCATGAAGTATTTCTTCCCCATTTTCTCTTTCTACTGCTGCGTCTCCTCCTATGCCGCTTTCGCGCTTTACTGGGTGGCCAGCAACCTGATCATGATCGGACTTACTGCAGGTATCAACAAGTACCTGGATAAGAAGGAAGCGAAGGAAGGAAACGCTTCCAATAATAAAACCATTACCGGAGAAGGGAAAATCAGATGATCAAGAGTTATGAGTTTACCGGCCGTACCACAGAGGAAGCCATCAACGCCGGTCTGAGCGAACTGGGGATCGATATCTCCGACGCGAAGGTCGAGATCGTTGAAGAAGGCAGCAAGGGTCTGTTCGGTCTGTTCGGAAGCCGCCCTGCCAAAGTGAAGCTGAGCGTTGAGGAACAGGAAGAAGAGACGGAGAGCATTTTCGCCCATATGCTGGATGTTGAAGCGCCCAAGGCTGATAAGAAGCAGAAGGCGGCTCCCGAAAAGAAAAAGCCCCAGCAGAACCGCAAGCCCCGCACCGAGAAGACTGATGAAGCCGCTCCCGCCGAGAAGAAGGAAACGGCGCCTGCCCCCGAAAAGAAAGTGGAAGAAGCGCCTGCTGCTCCCGTTGAGCCCGCGCCTCAGGCTGATCCCGGGACCAGTGAGGGAAAGGCTCAGCAGTTCCTTCAGGAACTGACCAAACTGATGGGCGTTGAAGTGGCTGTTGCCGTCAAGACAGATGAAGAAGGCAATGTGCGCGTGAATATGACCGGCGACAGCAAGGGCATCCTGATCGGCCGCCGCGGAGAAACGCTGGACGCGCTGCAGTATCTGACCTCCCTTCAAGTGAACAAGGGTCAGGAAGGCTACACCCGCGTGACGCTGGATACCGAAAATTATCGCGCGAAGCGTGAGGAAGCGCTGGTGCGCCTTGCCAACCGCATGGCGAACAAGTGCCAGAAGACGGGCCGCAAGGTGAGTCTGGAAGCGATGAATCCTTACGAACGCCGCATCCTGCATTCCGCTTTGCAGAATCATCCCGCTGTTACCACCCATTCGGAGGGCGAGGAACCCAACCGCCGGGTGATCATCACTTTGAAGTAATCCATATTGCCGCGGATCATCACCGCGGCAATTTTACTGTATTTTATACATATTCAGATCGGAGGCGCGTATATGCTTTGGTTCAGAAATGACTATTCAGAAGGTGCACATGAGGAAGTGCTGAAAAAGCTCTGCGAAACCGGACGCTGCCACCGCGCCGGATACGGCGATGATGAATACAGCGCGCTTGCCAGAGAAAAGCTCAGGAAAGCCTGCGGGATGCCGGATGCCGATATCGTTTTTCTGACCGGCGGCACGCAGGTGAACGCGACCGTGATCGCGGCTATGCTCAAGCCCTTTGAGGGCGCGCTTTCCGCTGTGACGGGGCATATCAACTGCCACGAAGCGGGAGCCGTGGAGTTCGCCGGCTGCAAGGTGCTGCCGCTTCCCCAATATGCCGGAAAGGTGAAGGCGGAGGATGTGCAGGCATATCTGGATAACTTCTATGCCGATGAGAGCCATACTCATATGGTGTTCCCGGGACTGCTCTATATCTCTCATCCCACCGAGTACGGAACGCTGTACACGAAAGCGGAACTGGCGGCTCTGAGGAAGGCCTGCGATACCCGCGGCGTGAGGCTGTTCCTGGACGGAGCGCGCATGGCATACGGCCTTGCGGCGGAGGGGACAGACGTGACGCTGCCGGATATCGCGAAGTACTGCCACGCCTTTACGATCGGCGGTACCAAGTGCGGCGCGCTGTGCGGCGAGGCAGCGGTGTTTGCTCCCGGCTGCATGCCGGAGCGTTTCATCACCCTGACAAAACAGCGCGGGGCCATGCTGGCCAAGAGCAGCCTGAACGGCTTGCAGTTTGACGCGCTGTTCTCCAATGATCTGTATAAACGCGTTGGCGAGCATACCATCCGGATGGCGATGAAGCTGAAGAAGGCCCTGCTTGACAAAGGCTATGAGTTTTATATTGATTCGCCCACCAATCAGCAGTTTCCCATCGTGGATGAAACGGTTTATGCCCGGCTGAAGGAACAGGTCGAATTCGGCATCTGGGAGAGACTGAGCGACGGAAGGATCGTTATTCGTCTTTGCACCAGCTGGGCAACGGATGAGAATGATCTGGACGCGCTGATCGGACTGCTGTGACGCGTGAATATATGCGCGTAAAACACCGGAAAAGAACGGACACGGCACGTTATCCGCGGCTTCAGATGCTTGACAAACCACGGCAAAACGGATAATATAAGCGGGTACATCTCAAAGAAGGAAGGCATTGATTATGGCAGAAAAACTTACGATGGACAAACTGGCCGCGCTGTGCAAAAACCGTGGCTTTATTTTCCCTGGCAGTGATATTTACGGCGGACTGGCCAACAGCTGGGATTTCGGACCTCTGGGTGTGGAATTCAAGAACAATGTGAAAAAGGCCTGGTGGCAGAAGTTCGTACAGGAAAGCAAGTATAATACCGGTCTGGACAGCGGCATCCTGATGAACCGCGAAGTGTGGGTCGCCAGCGGCCATGTCGGCGGATTCAATGATCCTCTGATGGACTGCAAGGCCTGCAAGGCCCGTTTCCGTGCTGACAAACTGATCGAAGACTTCACCAAGGGCGAGGAGACCGGTGACGGCTGGAGCAATGCCGAACTGGAGCAGTACATTGCCGAGCACGATATCAAGTGCCCCGTGTGCGGAAAGAAAGACTTTACCGGTATCCGTCAGTTCAACCTGATGT
>PITV01000165.1 GCA_017577285.1 Clostridiales bacterium | reverse complement strand
CCGCTGTAGCGCGCCGCGATCTCGATGGCGAAATCCCAGCCGCTGCCGTCGGATGAATAGGGCGCCGAGCCCAGGCGGCGGATCTCATTGCCGTGGACGCGCACATCGCGCAGCCAGCCGGAATAGTACCAGGCCTTCAGCGGAACGCCTCTGGTGCCCGTGGGCGAGGTCCGCACATCCTCGGTGATGATATTGTCATAAACGCCGAAATCCTCCAGCCCGCAGATGAAGAGGGAGCCCCTGCCCCAGCCGTCGGCAAAGCGCGTGTTATCCCTGAGGCAGTTATTGTAAAACCTTCCCCCCGTCACGAAGGTGCCGTTCACCGCCGCGGTATCGGGATTGGTATCCTCAATGCTCTGGCGGCTCAGATCGGTGGCATGCCAGCCTACGCCGGCCTCGCAGAAATCCGTGACGGTGCAGTCGTGGACCGAAACATTGTGGCGGTTGGCGATATCGATAGCCCAGGCGGCCTGCTGCTGACCGTCAAACGTGATGTGCGATATGTGCTGATTTCCGTATTCCTTGGGATCTTCCTCCGAATGGAGCCGCACGAGGGCGGCATTTCCGCCGATATCCGTCTGCGTCAGCGTGACAGAGGTGAATACCGTGTCCCCGCCCTCGCCCTCCAGGCTGACCCCGGGCGGGATATCCGCCGGTTCGTCAAAGATGAAGGTGCCGGCACCGACCCGGATGGTATCCCCCGGACGGGCCGCGGCCGCCGCCCTGTGCACGGTGGCATAGGGGGCCTCCCTTGTGCCGGTGCCTGAAGCGTCATCCCCGTTCACCGAAACATAAATGAACGAAACATTGTTTTCCCCGTAAAGAGCGGGGTCAAAGTCCTCGCAGACGGCCGGCGGCACGCGCCTTTCATGGGAGCTGTACCCGTATTCATAGCAGCCGGCATCGGGGGCTTCCCCGAGCGCCGGTGCACCGGAGAGAAGACCGCCCGCCAGCATGAGCGCCGCCAGCAGGCCGCATATCCTTTTCAAAGAGCCCGGATGTTTCATAAAAGCTCCTTTCCCCGGTCTGTTCCGTCGGGAACAAACCGGCCGCCGCTTTCCCGGCATATCTGCGCCTTTTTATATTTTTCTCCGCGCAGCCCGTTCCGTCACAGTATTTCAGGTATCTCCACGGAAAGCCCCGTTCTGCCCGCGGATATAATCAGGACAGATCCTGTCCTCAAACTCGGGGTGTTCCTCAAGGGCCTTTCTGACATCGATATTGTAATCCACCACGGTGCAGTGAGCGTAAACATCATCATAATATTCCCTGATCCGCACCCCGCCCAGCGCTTCCATCGTCTTCCAGGAGGGCGGATTGGCCAGATCGGCATCCATGAACACGCTGCCGATCCCGTGCGCGTCGCACACTTTCAGGCCCAGATAGAGGTTGATCTTGTTGTATCCTTTTCCCCTTTCCGTGGGCCTGATGCTGTATCCCATATGTCCGCCGTAACGGCTCAGCCGTTCATTCAGGCACAGGCGGATGTTGATCATTCCGATGATCCGCCTGTCTGTTTCACGCACGAGAAAGTATGTTCTGGCCGGCACCCTGTCACCGTCCGGTATCCTTTCATAATCCTGCTGCAGCTTTATGAGCCACTCCTCATAGGCATCCGTAAACCGGTCGAGCCCGCCGGTGCCGTTGATATCCGACCGGTACTCGCGAAGCTCCCTGATGAAGGCGATCGCGTCTTCCTTCCTCGCGATGCCCGGGATCTCAAAATACATTCTTTCCATACAGACCTCCGTGAAAGATCAGGACCTGCCGCCGCGCCGCGGGAAACGGATCAATCCATACTGTGACCGGGTCGTCCCTCTGTCAGAGCGATGATGTTCTTTTCAACATTCGCGTAGAACTTTCCCACATGGATGCCGTCCACAAGCCCGTGATGCGCCGCCACCGTCAGGGGCATCATCATCCGTCCCCTGAAATCCTCCGCGAACTTCCCCCAGCTGAATCTCGGATTGGAATCGAAACGGTCGGTCATCGGATGCGCGACCTCCGTGTAATGGATCCACGGAAGGCAGGTGGGAAAGTAAAACGCCTCGATCTCCTTGTCTTCCTCCAGGGAGCCCCGCTCTCTGGCCAGCTTCTGCTGCTCCGCCGCCGTCCTGATATATTCTTCCCACGGCATGTGGTGATACAGAGCGCAGTAGCAGTACAGCTCATTGCCGGCGGCTTCGGTGTGAGAGGTGGGACACTGCGCGTACTCCCTGATCTCAAATTCACGCCGCGGCCCGCCGCCGCGCTCCCGGAGCTTCAACTCCTCCGGGGAGAATCTGTGGATCCGCTGCCGCAGCTGCGGAATGCTGTCGGCCGACAGCGCGGCGATATGCAGAAAGCTCAGGAAAAACGAGCATTTCTCCTTTTTGCAGAACCGGTAAAGCTCTGTGATGTCCACCTCCGCGGTGATGTTGAACTGCGGATGCTCCATGCCCATGAAGTAATCAAGATGCGCCCTGCGCGGATAATGATCAAGGTCAATGACTTTGTACTCTATCATGTTGACTCCTCCGGTTGACAGTATATCATGCCGCTTTATTCCCCCCGATATACTTTTCCGTACTGTTTCCCTTTTCATCTGTATCACGCCGCAGGCACGGTACCTGCGCGGAGCGAACTTCAACAGATCTTCTCCTGCAGAGGGATCAGGCAGCATGCAATGCTCACCCTTTCTGCCGGAGTCTTCTGAATACCTGATCGGAGATGTACAGCAGAGCGAAGGACGCCCGGCTCCCGCTGTGCATGAATACGCATGAAAACCTCAGATAGCGCGGCCACGAGCTGTATCCGGTCAGCGGAAAATGCTCTCTGGTGAATTTCAGCAGCCCTTTTATTTTCTCACTGTACGCCCTTTTTTCATCCGCGCCGCACAGGTGCCACCACCGCCATACGAAGGAGATCCCCCGGGCCGGAAGGCAAAGCAGCGCCTCCTGATCCTCATGGAGCGAATCCCGGCAGCTGTTCATGAATTCATAGCTTTCGATATAGGCTTCCGCGAGATCGGTCAGGTTCCTTGCCGAACGGTTTCCCGTAATGCCCTCGGGCCGCGCCTGATAGTGATATCCGGCGAAGGGGATCACCGCGACCCTTTCAGCCTCATGCAGGATCCTCGGCATGACCGCGATATCCTCGTAATTCCGTCCCTCCGGAAAGCATCCGTCCGGAAGCACCTTTCTGCGGTAAAGCTTGTTCCACGCGTGGCAGTCGAGCTTTCTCCTCAGCAGCGTCTTCAGCGCGTCCGGCCCTTCATAGACTCCTTCGGCCGGATGGATCTCCGGCCCCGATGAGGCAGGCTCCTTTACATAATCACAGACGCATATGTCAGCGGCCGTTTCCAGAAGCCTTTTCATCAGCAGCTCATACATCCGGGGCTCAATCCAGTCATCCGGGTCAACAAAGCCGATGTACCCGCCCCGTGCCTCCTTCAGGCCCAGGTTCCGCGCGGCTGACAGGCCGCGGTTCTGTGTATGCACAGCCCTTACCCGGCTGTCCCTTCCGGCATACTCCTCGCATATTTCCCCGCACCGGTCCGGCGAGCCGTCATCGATCAGGATGACCTCCATATCCTGAAAGGTCTGATCAAGGATGCTGTCGACGCATTTTCGCAGATAGGGCTCAACATTATAGACCGGAACGATCACGCTTATCACAGTTCGACCTCCAATGAAATAACGGATAACGCGGCGCAAAGGAACGGAACCTTTCCCCTGCCCGCTCTTCTTTCCCCGTGATCCGGGGCTGCCCGGCACGCTCCGGTGCCGGTTACAGAACAGACTCAGCCGGCTGCGGGGCATTACGCCGCGGGAACGGCCCGCTCCTCAAGCATCTCCTCAATGAGCATGAGCATGAGCGGCTTCAGGGCGGTCTTATCGGTATAATAGGCGCCGTTGTAGAAGGCGGCGATATTGCTCTCCTGCGCCGCGGCCTCCAGGATGCAGGCATAGAGCGGATCCTCCGCCGCGAGCCGCGTCAGCGCCTCCCGGCTGGCGGGAATGCAGTAGAGGGGGCTGCCGTCATTCGCCGCCCAGGTGTACTGGATGTCCGCGTCCGTCATGATGCCGATCACCTCCAGACACTTCGCCGCCGTCACCTCATCCGCGGAGGCGGAGACCGAAAGATAGTCCACGAAAAAGCCGTTCGGCAGGCCCTCCTCCGAGGGGATGCAGCGAAGGCACAGCTCCTCCGCCGGGGTGCTGAGGCCGTATATCGATTCGGAAAAGCCGTAAATGGCATCCGTCTCCCCGCGGTCAAAGCGCTCCGTGCCTGTATAACTGCTGAAGGAGGAGGCGCCGTACCATTCCGCCTCCGTGATCCCCGCGATCAGGATGACCGCGTTCAGGCTGTCCTCATCCCATTCAAAGCCCGGCCCCGCCGCGGGCGGGAGAGCGGCGCTGCGGATGCTGTGCTCTCTGCCGTACCAGGAGAACGCCATGCTCTTCACAGGCGCCGCCACGGTGCAGCTCAGCCGGTCCAGAGAGGGCGCGGAAAGGAGGGACGCGTTTTCTGCCCGTGTGATCACGAAATCCGCGCAGAGGATGAAGGGATACGCCGTGCCGGAAACATCCGCGCCGGCCATGCGCCCCGTCCAGGGGAAGGAACAGGCCGGCAGTTCCGCCGCGCCGCCGTGCCGCAGAAGGCCCGCCTCCTCCAGCGTATAGAAAAACGCGCTGTCATAGCAGTAGATATCCGATTCCCCGGGAAGGCCGGAATAGCAGTCCCACGGGACGAACACCAGCTCCTCCGCGTGCCCGCGGCGCCCCCATTCCGCGATGACCGCGTCCGTAAAGCGGTCCAGTTCGGGAAGCTCGGTATACATGGCGATCACGATCCGCCCGGGCTCCTCCGCGGCGGCGGAAAAGCAGAAGGGCAGGGAAAGCAGACAAAGGGCAAGGATGCACGCGCAGGACCTGATCCTGATACTCATAGGGATCTCCTTTTTGCATTCATTTCTTCTTTGACACGGGGCGCCTTGCAGATCAGACATTCATCATTCATGGCGTTCCTCCGTTTTGTTTGCGCATTTTCCGCTTCTTTCTGTGAAAAAAACCGGGCACCCGCAAATGTCTGCGGGTGCCGGGTGGAAATACTGTTTAAAAATCTGCGTTGCCGGTGGTGCGGGGGTGCAGCTCCACGTCGCGGATGTTGCTGACGCCCGTCAGGTACATGACCAGCCGCTCAAAGCCCAGACCGTAGCCCGCATGACGGCAGGTGCCGTAACGGCGCAGGTCCAGATACCACCAATAATCTTCTTCCTTCAAGCCCAGCTCGGCCATCCGCGCGGTGAGCACGTCCAGCCGCTCCTCGCGCTGGCTGCCGCCGATGATCTCGCCGATGCCGGGGACCAGGCAGTCCGCCGCGGCGACGGTCTTCCCGTCGTCGTTGAGGCGCATATAGAAGGCCTTGATCTCCTTGGGGTAGTCGGTGACGAAGATGGGCTTTTTGAAGACCTCCTCGGTCAGATAGCGCTCGTGCTCGGTC
>PITV01000164.1 GCA_017577285.1 Clostridiales bacterium | reverse complement strand
CTGATGACCTATCCAGCGGGGATGTATCAGGACCGTCTGATCGCCCTGGGCGGCGGTGTCAACGTTGCCGGCGGCATCAGCGGCTCCGCGAAGGCCGCCGTGGACCCCGAGCAGCTGCTGCTGTGGGATCCGGAGGTCATCGTGATCGTTTCGGGCGCCGGCTACGGGCCGGAGGCCTTTACGGAGAATGAGCAGTTCGCGGGGCTTCGCGCGGTGCGGAGCGGACGCGTTTACGCCATGCCCGGCGGCGTGGAATCCTGGGATTATCCCACCCCCTCCTCCGTGCTGGGGGCGGCGTATCTGTGCCACATCCTGCACCCGGCGGAATACAGCGCGCAGCGGCTGCTGGCGGACGCGCGGGATTTTTACCGGGATGTGTACGGCATCGAAACGGACACGGACACGCTGGGACTGTCGCCGCTGTTCAACTGATCAAATGAGAAAAACCGACCGATGGAGAAAGCATCTGTGATCCACTGCATCCTTCTGGCGGCGGGCTTTTCCCGGCGCTACGGCGGCAATAAGCTGACCGCCCTGATCGGCGGCAGGGAAATGTTCCGCCACACGGCGGACATCCTGCAGAAACTGGCCGGAGAGGGGCTCTGCACCCTGCGGATCGTGACCCGTCCGGGCCTTCTGCCGGAAACAGGGATCGAAACGGTGATGAACCCGGACGCGGAAGAGGGCATCGCCTCCTCTGTACGCGCGGGGATCCTTTCCCTGCCGGAGGACGGCGCCCCCGCCGCCTTCTTCGCGGCGGACCAGCCGTATCTGAGCGAGGAGAGCATCCGGGGTTTTCTGGCATCCGGACTGCCCCGCGGAAAAGGGATCATGAGGTGCGAGGCCGGCGGAAAGCCCGGCAATCCCGTGATGTTTGACCGGAAGTATTTTCCCGAGCTGCTGGCGCTGAAGGGCGATACCGGCGGGCGGCAGGTGATGCGCGCCCATCCCGGGGACATCGCGGAATATCACATCGAAAACGCAAAGGAACTGACAGACCTGGATGAGAGAGAATGAGACCCTCCGCAAAACAGAAAACGCGGCCCGGCGGAATCGGGGACGGCTGCTGATCCCGGTGCTTCTGGCCGCCCTGCCCCTGATGATGCTGCTGTCGCTGTGTCTGGGGCGCTATCCCCTGAGCCCGGGCGCCGTGCTGGGCTCCCTGTTCGCCCCGGGAAGCGGCGCCGCCGCCGGGATCGTGTGGAACATACGCCTGCCGAGGGTGTGCGCCGCCGTGCTGACGGGCGCGGCGCTCTCCGCCGCGGGGCTGCTGTTTCAGCTGGTGTTCCGTCATCCCATGGCCACTCCCGACCTGCTGGGCACCTCATCGGGCGCCTCCTTCGGGGCCGCGCTGGGCCTTCTGCTGGGCTGGGTGCCCGCAGCGGTCATCGCCGGAGGGTTCGCGGCGGGCCTGATCTCGGTGATCCCCGTACTGCTGCTGGCGGGCATCCGCCGGGAAAAGAGTCCCGTGGGGCTGATCCTGACAGGGCTGGTGACAGGCAGCCTGTTCAGCGGCGCCGTATCCTGCATAAAGCTGCTGGCAGATGAGAGCAACCGGCTCCCCGCCATCACCTACTGGCTGATGGGCAGCCTGAACGGCGTGAGAGAGGCGGATGTGCTCCGCTGCGCCGCCGTGATCCTGCCCGTGTGCGCCCTGCTGATGCTGACCCGGTACAGGCTGAACCTGCTGGACCTGACGGATGACGAGGCCGCCTCCATGGGTGCGCGCATCCGGCTGATCCGCGGCGGGTGCATGCTGTGCGCCGCGGTGCTGACCGCCGCCTCCGTCAGCGTGTGCGGCGTCATCGGCTGGGTGGGGCTCTTCATCCCCAACCTGTGCCGCAGGATCACCGGGGAGGACACCCGGGTGATGCTCCCCTGCGCCGTTCTGGCGGGCGGAGCCTTCCTGCTGGTGATGGACGACCTGAGCCGCACGCTGCTGACCACCGAGATCCCCCTGGGGATCCTGACCGCGGCGGTCGGCGCGCCCCTTTTTCTGCTGATCTGGCTGAAAGGGAGGCGGGAGGAATGATCGAACTGCGGAATGTGTCCTTTGCCTTCAGGGGCGGGGCGCAGGTGCTGAAGAACATCAGTTACGCGTTTCCGGAAGGCCGGGTCACGGCGGTGCTGGGGCCCAACGGCGCCGGAAAGACCACCCTGTTCAAGTGCATGCTGGGGCTGTATCCGGGATACACCGGGCAGATCCTGCTGGACGGAAAGGACCTGCGGGTCTTATCCCCCGCCGGGCGGGCGGAGAAGACCGCCTATATCCCCCAGCACGGGGGCGAGGGCTCCGGCCTGACGGTAAGGGACTTTGTGCTGCTGGGCGCGGTGCGCACCCTCTCCCCCTTCAGAACGCCGGGACCGGCGCAGGAAAAGGCCGCGGAGGACGCGATACGCGAACTGGGGCTGGAGCCGCTGGCAGCGAGGCCGGTGAGGAAGCTCAGCGGCGGCGAGCGCCAGCTGGCGCTGATCGCCCGGGCCCTGTGCCAGCAGAGCGGGATCCTGCTGATGGATGAGCCCGATGCCTCTCTGGACCCCGCCCATGTGCGGGATGTGCTGAACGCCGCGAGGACGCTGGCGGACGGCGGGCGCACGGTGATCCTTTCCACCCACCGGCCCGAGTACGCCCTGCGTTACGCGGACAGCGTGATGCTGCTGAAGGACGGCGCCGTCACGGCACGGGGCGATGCCGGGGAGGTGCTGACGGAGGAGCTGCTGACAGAGCTGTACGGCACGCGGATGCGTGTGATATATATAGACGGAGAACGCTTTATCGACCCGATCCCGTAAAGGAGGAACACCCTATGAACTTTACCGACTACGCCGCGCCGGGAACTCCGGACGAGGTGCTGGAGCTGCTGAAAAAGAAGCAGAACAGGATCGCCGCGGGCAATCTGTGGCTGCGGCTGTCCGGCCGCTCCGGCGGCACCATGATCGACCTGAAAAATCTGGGCTGGGACAGGATTGAGGAAACGGAGGACGCGTATATCATCGGAGCGTCTGTTTCCCTGCGCGCCCTTGAGCTGCACGAAGGCCTGAACCGCATGACCGGCGGGCTGTTCGCGAAGGCGCTGAAAGACATCGTGGGCGTCCAGTTCCGCAATGCCGCCACCGTGGGCGGCAGCCTCTCCATGCGCGCCGGCTTCAGCGATGTGCTGACGCTGCTGCTGCCGCTGGACGCGGCTGTGCTGCTGTATCCGGAAAAGGAGATCCCGCTTGAGGATTTCGCGGCCGCGGCCCCCGGAAGAGAACTGATCCGGGGCGTGAGGATCCCGAAACAGAAGATACGGATCGCCTACCGGGCCATAAGGAACACCGCGGGCAATGTGCCCGTGCTGACCTGCGCCGCGGCCCGGCGGGACGGCATGCTGTGCGCCGCCATCGGTGCCAGGCCCCGCAAGGCGCAGCTGGTACGCGCCGGGAACGGGGATCCGCAGGATCTGCTGAAAAAGGCGCTTGAGCTCCCCTTCGGCACCAATGCCGCGGCGACGGAGCACTACCGCCGTCATCTGGCGAAGGTGCTGCTGGAGCGCTGCCTGAAAGAAACGGAAGAAGGAAAGGAGGCGGCGGAATGAAGATCAGCTTTACATTGAACGGAAAGGCGGTCACCGCCGAAGTCCATCCCGGTGAAAACCTGCTGGCCGTGCTGCGCCGGCTGGGGATCATGAGCATAAAATGCGCCTGCGACAGCGCCAACTGCGGCTGCTGCACCGTGTGGGTGAACGGGCATCCCGCCCTCTCCTGCGCCTATCCCGCCCCCCGGGCTGACGGGCAGGAGATCACCACCCTGGAGGCGCTGAGCGCCGAGGCGGAGGCCTTCGCCGCGTACATGGCGGATGAGGGCGCCGATCAGTGCGGCTTCTGCAACCCCGGCTTCGTGATGAATGTGCTGGCCATGAAGCGGGAACTGACTGAATTCACGGATGAGAACGTGAAGACCTATCTGGCGGGCAACCTGTGCCGCTGCACCGGCTTTGCCTCCCAGCACCGCGCCATCGCGAAATGGCTGGCCGGGGAAGGAAAGGAGGCGGGGAAGGAATGAAGCAGATCTCCCGTCCCGTCCGCAAGAAGGACGCTTTCGCCCTGCTGACCGGAAAGCCCGTCTACACGGCGGATATCTTCCCGCAGGACGCCCTCACCGTAAAACTGCTGCGCTCCCCCCACGCCTTCGCGGATATCCGGGATATCGACACCTCGGCCGCCCTGAAGGTGCCGGGCGTGGCCTGCGTGCTCACATACCGGGATGTGCCGGATGTGCGCTTCACCATCGCCGGGCAGGCGGTGCCCGAGTGGAGCCCCTATGACCGGAAGCTGCTGGACAGCACCGTGCGCTACATCGGCGATCCGGTGGCCATCATCGCCGCCGAAACACCTCAGGCCGCGGAAAAGGCCATGCGGCTGATCCGCGTCACCTATGATGTGAAGGAGCCCGTGCTTGACCTGCGCAAAGCCCTTGACAACCCCGTGCTGGTGCATCCGGAGGCCGACTGGAAGATCGTAGCGCCCTTCGGCGGCGACGCGAAGAGGAACCTGTGCGCCCACGAGACCGGAAGCGTCGGAAACGCGGAGGAAAAGCTGAAGGAGTGCGCCTTTGTCGCCGAGGGCACCTATCACACCGGGCAGGTGAGCCAGTGCTTCATGGAGCCCTTCACCACCGGCGCCTATGTGGATTCCTACGGCCGCATGAACGTGATCAGCAGCACCCAGATCCCCTTCCACATCCGCAGGATCGTGGCCACCGCCCTGCAGATCCCCGTGGCGAAGGTGCGGGTGGTGAAGCCCCGGGTGGGCGGCGGATTCGGCGCCAAGCAGACCGCCGTCAGCGAGATCTACGCCGCCGCCGCGGCATACAGGACCGGCAGGCCCTGCCTGATCCAGTACACCAGAAAAGAGATCTTCGAGGCCGGCAGCCCCCGGCACGAGATGGAGATCCGCGTGCGCGTGGGCGCTGACAGGGAGGGACACATCCTGGCCATCGATCACCGGGTGCTGAGCAATACCGGCGCCTACGGCGAGCACGGCCCCACCACCATCACCCTCAGCGGCCGCCAGCCCACCTCCATCTACCGCTACGCGAAGGATATCTTCTTTGAGGGCACCGTTGTCTACACCAATACCGTCCCCGCCGGCGCCTACCGCGGCTTCGGCCTCACCCAGGGCGCCTTCGCGGTGGAGAGCACCGTGAACAGCCTGGCCCACCAGATGGGCATGGATCCCGCCGAGATCCGCCGTATCAACCTGCTGCGGGAGGGCGACTCCATGGGCATCTACAACGGCGGCGAGGTCACGAAGAGCTGCCGGATCACCGACTGTCTGGAGCGTGCGGACGCCCTGTTTGACTGGAAGGAGCGTTCAAAGCGCCGCGTGATGCCGGACGGCATGATCCGCGCGGGCGGCATCGCCTCCGCCATGCAGGGCAGCGGCATCGCCTTTGTGGATACCGCCACCGCCACCGTGCGTTTGGTGGAGGACGGCAGCTATGTGTTGGAGATCGGCGCGGCGGATATGGGCACCGGCTGCGACACCACCC
>PITV01000163.1 GCA_017577285.1 Clostridiales bacterium | reverse complement strand
CCTTCACCCTGTTCATCGCCGTCAGCATCCCGGTGAACACCGTAAACCTGAAGATGGATGTGGATCTGGAGCGGGCCGGGGGAGGGGTGAACTACCCGCTGGCCAGAGGCTGCGGCTCCTTCGGGTTTGTGGTCATATCCACCATCCTGGGCTTTCTGATGGTGCGCGTCAGCAAGGTGTGCGTGCCTGTGGGCGGGCTGATCCTCATCCTGTGCGAGATCCCCCTGCATTTCATCGCCGACCGCAAGCTGAAGCGGCTGCGCGCCGCGCGGGCCGGTGACGCCGCGTCCGGCGCCGTATGCAATGACGCCTCCGTGGAGCCCGCGTCCTCTCTGCCCGTCTTCGCGAAACAGAACGGGCGTTTCATGCTGATGCTGCTGGGCACCATCCTGATCTTCGTGGCCCACAATTTCGACTGCAATTTCCTCACCGAGATCAACAACGCCCTGGGCGGGGATTCCACCTCTATGGGCCTGCTTTCGGCCTTCACCGCCGTGGTGGAGGTGCCGGTGATGATCTTCTTTGTGCCGGTGTTCGGCAGGATGCGCGAGAGCACCCTGATCCGCTTCGCCCTCGGCATGTTCGTGGTGAAGATGCTGGCCTACGCGCTGGCGCCCTCCATTCCCGTGCTGTTCGTCTGCCGCGTCCTGCAGGCGCCCTCCTATGCCCTGTACACTGCCGCTATCGTGCCCTATGTGGCCAAGGTCATCGCCCCCAAGGATGCCAACAAGGGCCAGTCCCTGGCCTTCACCATGACCACCGTGGGCTCCATCATCGCCAATATCAGCGGCGGATATCTCTTCGACGATCTGGGCAAGACCGCCACCCTGCTCATCGGCGCGGGCGTGTGTCTCATCGGCGCCGTGCTGGCGATCCTGGGAACGGAAACGGTAAAGGATAACCGGCAACTGAATGCGTGATGAATGATCCGACACATCTGTTTTGTGCAGGATATGATACTGACCGGCGGTATATGATATTCTCGGCCTGTAAATCAGTTTGTCAGGAGGAAAAAACATGAATCTTCGCATCGTGGATCTGCCCGGGATCGCGGTCATCGGCATGGAAGGCCTTTGCACCCCGGGGCACAATATCGTGAGCGAACTGTGGCAGCAGGCCAATGCCCGCTTCGGCGAGGTGGCGGCGCTGGCTATGAAGGAGAAGGACGGCAGTCTTGTGGGCTTCTGGGGCGCCATGAGCGACGAAAGCCGTGCATTTATGCCCTGGACTGAAAATTTCCAGCGGGGGCTGTATCTGGCGGGCGTCGAGGTCTATAAGGACGCTGCCGCGCCGGAGGGCTGGACCCGCTGGGTGATGCCCGCCCGGAAGTATCTGGCGGTGGAAGTGACGCCCGGTCAGTATGGGGAGATCTTCAGTGAGGTTCTCGCGAAGACTCTGCCGGAGATGGGCTATGCTCTCGCCGGCGCGGTGTGCGATCATACGAAACCTGCCACCGGGCAGGATTATCTGTTCTTCCCGGTCAAAGCACGCGGGGAATGAGAGCCCGGATTCACGGATGATCGTCCATTCCCATGCTCTGTGGAAACGGAGTGGCTTCAGGTGTCTGATGCCCCTGATAAGTCCCCTGTAACAGCCCGGCGGCACGGACGGCATGCATCCTCTTCCGTTCCCGCCTGTCACAGCATCAATATGCCCCTTGCGGCAGATCTTCCGGCATCCCCGGAAAGCCTGCCGTTTTTTCATGCCCCGGAACCGCCCGGCTTTTCCTCTGAATCGGAAATACTGTCCGCAAAATATATACAAAAACGGAGGTCGTGATCTTTCACAGCCCCCGTGAATGTTCTGTTTTTTTTCGTGTTTTCCCCTTACGCCTTCACCCGGTAGGAGGATACATTCAGCACGGTCTCGCCATCGATCTGCAGGGCGCAGGGCTCATCGAAGCGCACCTCGATGTCCTTACCCGTCATAACGCTCACCATGTCCCCGTGCCGCACGTGGGTGCCCTTGAAGATATCAGGGAACACGGCCAGCGCCTTCAGCTTGGATCTGCAGTGATAGACGACCAGGGACAGGCTGCCGCTGAGACGGTCCTGCTCCGGCGCCACATCCATGCCGCCGCCGTAGAAGCGCCCCTTCATGGCGGGCGCGAGCCACACATCCTCAAAGTCGTACGCCCTGCCGTCAACGGTGATGTGCGCCTTTTTCTTTTTGAAATGGAACAGCAGGCCCTTGATGGCGATGCCGGTGTAGTTGATCTTTTTCTCCGGCGCGGAGGCCCTGATCTGATCGGCCACCTCGCAGCAGTAGCCGTCGATGCCGTACCCGATGCCGTTGATGAACTTCCGCTCCGTTCCGTTCACATATACCACAGGCAGATCCCGGATGTATCTGTTGATCAGGATCTCCTTTCCGTCCCTGTTGTCCAGGTCGTTCATGAAATCATTGCCGGTGCCGGCGGGCCGCAGGTAGATATTGTTCTGGATCGCCGAGGTATTCACCGCGTTGACCAGGTAATTGAGGGTGCCGTCGCCGCCCACGAAGGTCACCTCATCCTCGGGCGCCAGAGAGGCGAAAAAGGCACCGTAGTCCAGGCCGATCACTTCCCTGTATTCCGTGCCCTCCAGAAAACCGGGCTTCATGCCGTTGTTGGATCTGGGGTTGTAAAGAACGTATTTCATCCTTGTTTCCTCCTTTTACATCAGAAGCATCAGTCCGAGAACGATCAGGAACTCGCCAACGGAATAGGTCAGCATGACGGCGAAATGAGATTTGATCCTCGCCTGCTTGTCGAAGCGGACGAAGAACAGGGACGAATCCGAAACGAAGAAGGCGAGCGCGCCGATGCCGGTGATCAGCCCGCTGGCGAGGGAGCAGGAGCCGCTCAGCAGCCGGTACCAGGCAAAGGCGTTCATGGCGCCGTTGGTGAGCAGGTAGAAGAACATGGGATAGAAAAGGGGCTTTGGCAGGTGCGGCCTGAGGGCCCTGAACACGAGGACGGCGACAACGGCGTACACCGCCGCGATCAGCACGATGAAAACGGGGCTGATATTGGCAAAGACGATGCCCGATTCGTTATACGCCAGAATAAACATCGCATGGCTGATCCAGAACGCGATGCCGCCGGCCGTGAACCACCTGACGCCCTTGGGGATGAGCAGCACATCGCCGAGCCAGCTGGTCAGCAGCGCGGCGATCAGGAATACGGAGGGATTCGCACCCTTGAAATGGGCCCATTCCAGATACATCCCCAGGATCGCCAGCAGGATGACCGGCTTTGTGGGGGCGCGCAGGGAATCCCTTCTGATATAGCTGCCGTAGAGGTGCAGGCCGGTAAAGATCACGAACAGGCCGGCGTAGACATAGACCATGTAGAGCATGAGAAATTCACTCCTGAAACAAATTGTATTTTTTTTGTATTATAAACTGTATTCCCGGATTTTGCAAGCGGCAGGGATAAAAAACCGGAGACGGGAGCGCACCGTATCGACAAACGGGCGGGAATATGATATAAGTATGAATAAAATCCAGCCGGACGGAGGTCTGAAGTATGAGCAGGATCCTGTTTTTCTCCGATATTCACGGAAACATGCCCGCCCTCAGGGCGCTTGAAAAGGAAATAGAAAAGATAAAGCCCGATCAGCTCCGGTTCGTGGGCGATGCCGTGGGCAAGGGCCCCGAGGGCGATCAGGCGGTGGACTGGCTGCGCGCTCACGATGTCCGCTGTGTGCGGGGCAACTGGGATGAGGGCGTGTGCAGGAACTATCATGACCGCCTGTATCCGGAGCATTTCTTTTACTGGCGGCAGCTGGGGGAGGAACGCATCCGGTGGCTGGAGAGCCTGCCCCTCGAGGATGAGATCCTCATCAGCGGCATGAACATCCGCGTGGTGCACGGCAGGCCTTCCGACCGCCTCTTCCAGGCTTATGACAGCTGGGAGGAACTGGCTTCCGGCTTCACCTCCAAGCTGACCGGAAAGGTTTACGACAGCTATATCTGCGCCGACAGCCACATGCCCTACTTTCGCGCCTGCAGTCACGGCTATGCCGTCAATACCGGCAGCGTGGGCAACAGTCTGGGCGTGCCGAGGGTGCACGCGGTGCTGCTGGAGGGCGATATCGGCGGCACGGAAAAGACGCCCCTTTCCTGCAGCATCCTGTCGATCCCCTACGATAATGAGGCTGCCGCCCTCGCCGCGGAGAAGTATCCGGATTTCCCGAGCAGGGAAGCATGGCAGAACGAGGTGCGCACGGGAGAATATTCCGGAAACTGGGGCTGAGGAGCCTGTTCCCGCCGGTCCGCGCATATATCAGAAAAGCCTTCCGCAATGCTGCCGCGGAAGGCTTTTTTATCACGGTCTTTTTCATCCCTTATTTCTGCCCGAGGGCTGTCCGTCCGGTCCGTGCCGGGCTGTTTTTCATATCCGCTCATGCCGCGTTTCCTCCGCTGTCCGGAAACCGCTCCGGCGCGGCGGCTTTTTCTCCGGCCGCTTTTTCCTGCCCGTTCCTGCCTCTGTGATACACGGTGCTTTCCGCGTTCTGTCAATGCTTCCGCCGGCAGACGCCGCGCTTTTTGCGGAAAGCGCGCGGGGCGCCGTAAGCTCACGGGCGGACGGCCCAGAATCCGCTCCGCCGGTATTGATGTTTGCGCCGGGGTATGATACAATCGGCGGGAGAAGAGAAGTGAACCTGCGGACCGGAAAACCGGAAAAACGAAGCGCCTTTTATGTTCCCGGCAACGGATCCCGGCGCGGGGCTGCCGCGTCATAAACGCAAAACAAAGGAGAAGTCATCCTGTGAAAAAGATCGGTCTGGTGGGCGGGACGGGTCCCGAATCCACCCTCATGTATTATAAGGAACTGAACAGCCGCATCGACGCCCTGACAAACGGCGCCGCCATGCCGGAGATCACCATCGAGAGCGTCAATTTCCGTCAGCCCTGGCAGTGGGTCACTTCCGGCCGCACGGATCTGCTGGCGGAGCATCTGGCGGAAAAGGTGAAAAACCTGAAAAAATGCGGCTGCGGGGTGATGGCGCTCACCGCCGTCACCATGCACATGGTGTATGACGAGCTGGTCGAAAAGACCGGCGTGCCCCTCATCAGCATTCCCGGCGCGGTGCGGGATGAGGCGCTGCGTCTCGGCATCAGCAGGATCGGGCTCATCGGCACCGCCTTCACCATGGATCAGGACTACATGAAAAAGCCCCTCCGGGAGGCCGGCATCGGCGTGATCACGCCCCGGAAGGAGGAGCGGGAACTGATCGCGAAGCGCATTTTCGAGGAGCTGGAGCTGGGCATCGTGAAGGAGGAGACCCTCCGGGAGTTCAATGCCGTCCTTTCCCGCATGAAGGCGGAGGAGGGCATCGAGGCAGTCATCCTGGGCTGCACCGAGCTGCCCCTGCTGCTGAACAGCGGCAACTGCGCCGTGCCCTGCCTGGACAGCGTGGATATCCATATCAACAGGCTGATCAGCCTGGCAATGGAGTGAATGATTTAAAAAAACAGCGAAACGGTTGATCACGGCGCGGGCGGGCAGGTTCCCTGTTCCGCGTGTGATCACAGAACAGGGAGGAACGCTTATGCAGACCGGCGCGCAGCTGTACAC
>PITV01000162.1 GCA_017577285.1 Clostridiales bacterium | reverse complement strand
AGCCCCGTCCCAGGAGCAGTTCTCCACGAATTCCAGCAGATCGTCAGCGAGTTTCGTGCCCTTTTCCACTTTCTCTACATGAAGCGTCGCGGCCTCATCCCAGCCCCAGTGCTTCGCATACCGGCACCATGGATCTCGTTCCGGCGGAACGCGGCCTCGATATCCGTCTGGTGCTGTTCGCGAACGGCAGAGCGACACTGGATTATCCCGTCCTTCAGGAAAGCACCTGGGGCCCGGACACCAACGGTGTGCTGCATTATAACGGGAACGGCTGTACGCTTTCCGTCCAGAATGATGGAACGGCCGTGCTTGGAACCTATGAATCGGGATATATGATGTTCAGCCGGGATGAGAACTTCAAAGCATCTGTTTTCCCGGCCCCGAGGGCCACTGCCACACCCGCACCCACCGCGGTGCCGACGCCCGTGCCCACGCCCGAACCTGCCGCAACTCCCGCGCCTCAGCCAGCCGCCGCGCCTGTGCTGGAGGAGGGAGTGGACCGTTTTGCCGAGGCGCCCGCGGAGATCCCCGGATACTGGGAGAAACTGGAGATCGTGAACGAGCAGACCGGCATCGTGTTCTCCGTGTATGTTCCGCTGGATAAGGAAACGGACATGAAACTGAAGATCCCCTCTGCAAATTACGATATGAACGGATATATCCGCTGCAATGTGTCCTACACGGTGGGCGGCACCATGTCCAACGGCTATTCCGTGTGGGGGCTCTATGCTTCCGCAGAGGAGCGGGAGATCCTGAAATATCTGAACGGCGCGGAATACGCGGGGGATCAGGAATATACCTATGAGCGGATCCAGAACGCGAACGGTGTCGTTATGGGAAGAACCGGCAGGATCGCCGGCGGAAAAGTGCAGTACTGCGCGATCGGACCCGTGTTTGAGGACGGAAGCCGCGTGATCATGAAGGCGACGCTGACCGTCGCCCCGGAGGATACGGACGCGGCCTGGTTCCGTGAGATCTGTGACGCCTTCGAACGCACCGTCTGCCTCACTGCCGGCGCCGCCGCGGAAACGCCCGCGCCTACAGCGGAGCCTGCTCCCGCGGTCACCGCGGCGCCTGCAGCCGGGCCATCTCCTGTTCCCACGGAAGCGCCGACACCTGCGCCCACCGCTGAGCCGGTGCCTGTTTCCACCCCGAAGCTCATGGATGAAAGCGGAGTATACTTTGACCGGACCTATGAGGCAAAGACCTATGTTATGGGCCGGAACAGCATGGACGCGTCTATGCTGGGCGTTTACGAAGTGCTGTTCAGGGAGGACGGCACCTGCGATTTCACCATGGGCGGGACGCCTATGAAAGGCCTGTCCTGGCAGAAACGGAACGGCAGCTTTGTTGTGGATTATTACGGAATGGAGATCACCTTTATGCCTTCTGCCGAAGGCATCAATATGGATTATTTCGGTACCGGCATCCTGAAAATGGAATTGAAATAAACACCGGATCTGCCGGGCTCTGATCCCGGATAAAACGAAAGAGCCTGTCCCCGCAGCGGGGCGGGCTCTTTTCGTTTCCGGATGAGACCGGCGGAAACTGAAATACCGGCGGAACACGATATATGGGGGAGAGGACAGGCCGGAACGGCTATAATTTGTTACAAATATCCCGCGGCGATTGACGGAGAGATAAAAACATTGTAAAATAAAGTGTATTTGTATACCCATTTCGCGCGAAACGACCGGCAGGAGCCGGACAGAATCAAAAGATATACCGGACGGAGGCCCTATGCAGCTGAGTCAAAGTGATAATCCCCGTGTAGACAGAAAAAAACTGATCATAGCCGCGCTGATCGCGCTGGTCATGCTGGCTGCCGCGATCTTCCTGCTGGTGAGGGTCTTTTCCTCCGCCAGTATTTCCGTCAGCGTAACAGCCCTGCGCTGCACCTCGGATCAGGATGTGACGCCTTTCGGAGAGAACCTTCTGTATTATGACGGGCTGGATCTGTACTGCCTCAATTCCAAGGGCAGTGAAAAGTGGCACTATACGGTGGGCGGCGGCGCCAAATTCCATGCCGGCGACAAATATGTGGTGGCGTGGACAGGCACAAAACTGGTGATCCTGAACAAGGACGGCAAAGCGACCTATGATAATCAGATGACCGAATCCATCCAGTTTGCCCGCGCCGGAGATACCTATATCGCCATCGTACTGGGCGAGGATATCAGCCCCACTCTGATCATGAAGAACATGCAGGGCCTTACAGTGGATACCGAAAGCACCGCGTTCGTGGATACACTGATCCTGGATGTGGGATTTTTTGCCGACGGGGAATATCTGTGGGCGACGGCTCTGGATGTGTACGGATCCGTGCCGGAGATCACCATGTTCACTTTCCGTGTCAATCAGCTGACCACCGGTGATGTGAGCCTGGGAGAGAATCTGGTGTACAAGATCATTTACGCCAACGAAAAGCTGCATGTGATCTCCACCCGTCTGCTCCGCAAGTATGATTACCGCGGCGTGAAGCAGGACGGCGCGGATCAGCTGGTATACGGCTGGCAGCTGATCGCTCATCACATCGACGGCGGAAAACTGAGGATGCTGTATGCCCGTAATGACCAGACGGCCGAGATGGAACTGACCGACCTGCGCTATCTGGATGACACCACCGACAAGCGGTACACCCTGCCCGGCATCTGCTACGGGGCCTGCGTGTACAAGAAACGGATCATGGCGTTCTCCGACAGCAAACTGTATCTTTCGGATATTTCATCCAACCGTTTCTCCGCTGTGAGCCTCAGCGAGGTGGAAGGCGGCGTGACCTCGTACATCGGCATGCTCAGCAACGGAACAGTGCTGCTGGCCGGCGGGAACAAGGTGTACGCCGTAGCCCTCAGATGATGAAACACGCGGGGCTGTACCTGCACATCCCCTACTGCGCGAAAAAGTGCTGCTACTGCGATTTTCCCTCCTGGGCGGGCAGGCTGGGGACGGCGCGTCCCTATACCGCGCGCATGCTGGAGGAAATGCGGGAAAAAGCCGGCAGCCGGGTGATCGACACGCTGTATATCGGCGGAGGAACGCCCTCCATGCTGCCGCCCGCGCTGATGGAGGAACTGCTGACAGGGGCGCGGAGATGCTTTGAGTTTTCACCGGATGCTGAGTGCAGCAGCGAGGCTAATCCCGGCGCGATCAGCGACAGGATGCTGAATGTCATGGCCGGGGGAGGCATCAACCGCCTTTCTCTGGGCGCTCAGGCCTGTCAGGAACGGCTGCTTTCCATGCTGGGACGCATTCACACATGGGCGGATGTGGAACAGGCTGTGCAAAATGCGCGGGCCCGGGGGATCGGCAATATCAATCTGGACCTGATGTTTTCTCTGCCCGGGCAGACGCTGGCGGACTGGAAGGAAACGCTGGAGGCGGCACTGGCGCTGAAGCCGCAGCATCTTTCCTGCTATGCCCTGATCCCCGAGGAGGGAACGCCCATGAAGGATGCCCTGGACCGGGGCGAGAGAAAACTGCCCTCTGATGAATTGGACAGGGAAATGTATGAACTGTGCCGGAAAATGACGGCGGAGGCCGGCATGGTGCAGTACGAGATCAGCAATTTCGCGCTGCCGGGATATGAATGCCGCCATAATACGGACTGCTGGAAGCGCCGGGAGTATATCGGCATCGGCTGTTCCGCCTGCGGGTTCACGGACGGCGTACGTTACCGCAACGCGGATACTCTGGACGGATATCTGGCCGGGGAAGCGCCGCAGGAGGAAAGGATAGCGCCCCGGGACGCCATGTTTGAAAGCGTGATGCTGGGGCTGAGGATGACGGAAGGCGTCAGCGATGCCCTGTTCCGGGAGGATCACGGCATCAGCCTCCGGGAGGCCTTCAAGGAGAAGCTGGACGGACCGGTCCGGGAGGGACTGGCCGTTTGGGAGGACGGACATTACCGCCTGACCCGCCGGGGCATGGATGTGCAGAACCGGGTGCTGGTGCAGCTGATGGATGACTGAGATCGGGACCGTTATAAAGGTATGAAAGATAAGTTCCCTGCCCTTTAACGGAAAAAGGGCGGAAGAAGAGGAGAGAACGCCATGAAAAAGAAGATCGGGCTGATCGTGCTGTCCGCGGTACTGCTGGCGCTGCTGATGGCTGGTGCGCAGGCGCTGGCGGATGAATATGCCATGGTGTGCGACACCAGTTCCCTCAACCTGCGCGAGGGCCCCGACAGCTCCACCGCGCTGCTGGGAAAGGCCAACCGGGGCGACTGGGTGCAGATCCTGGACGACTGCGGCGGCTGGTACTATGTGCGTCTGGTGAACGGCGGGAAGTACGGCTACATGAGCAAAAAGTTCCTGACCACCGGCGCCGCGTCCGCCCTGACGGGCGTTGTGGCCAATCCCCGGTCTACCTCCTACCTGAACCTGAGGGAGAATCCCACCACCGCTTCCAGAAGCATCGGTCATTATTACAACGGCGCGGTGTGCGAAATACTGGATGTATATAACACCAGCTGGTATCATGTGCGGATCGGCAGTATGGAAGGCTATTTCGCCAGCCAGTATGTGCGGCTGGAGACGCCTGTGTATCCCACCGGCTCGGTGGTATATGTGGCGACCAATAACGGCGGCAAGCTGAACATGCGCTCCGGCCCCACCGCCAACTGCGGGGCCGTGGCCAAGTACAGCAACGGCACGGCGGTGAATGTGATCCTGAAGGGCAACGGCTACTGGAAAGTGGCGGTGAACGGGAAGATCGGCTATATGGACGCTTCCTTCCTTTCCTCCTCCGCACCTGTCGGCCCTGTGATCCCCACCAGCGGCTACTGCATCGTGAGCAACTCCAGGGCGTCCTCCTATCTGAACCTTCGCGCCTCCGCGTCCACCTCCTCCAAATCTCTGGGCAAGTATTACAACGGCGCCCGGCTGGAGGTGCTGATGGCGGGCAAGGAATGGTGCAAGGTGCGCGATACGGCCAGCGGAAAGACCGGATATATGATGACAAGCTATCTGCGGCTGTACAATACGACCTATACCCGTACCGTTAAGAACGGCAGCAGCTATGTGAACCTGCGCTCCAGGCCCAGCAAGAGCAGCGGTTCGGTGTACGCGAAAGTGAATTCCGGAAAGACCGTTACCGTTCTGGTTCCGGGCGAGGACTGGAGCAAGGTGAAATACGGCAGCACCACCGGATATATGATGACCCGGTTCCTGAAATAAAACCTGAAATGACCTGATATCCGGCTGGCGGACAGCCGGATAGATATACAATAACATTTGCCGGCGGCGGGTCCATCGCGGCCGGCATCGTGCAGGAGAGAACTATGGAATACGCTGAACTGACAGTATCCACCACTACAGCCGGCGCGGAAGTCGTCAGTAATCTGATGCTGGAACTGGGCGCCGCCGGTACCCAGATCCTGGACCGGGCGGATCTGCCCGATCCCGATCATCCCGGCGCCTACTGGGAACTGATGGACCGGAGCGTGATCGACGCCATGCCGGAGGATGTGCAGGTGAAGGTGTGGTATGAGGTCAACGAGAAGCTGCCCGCCACGGTGGAAACGCTGAGGAGCCGTCTGCAGATGCTGAAGAGCACCGCCGGCGACTGGGGCACGCTGGAACTGAGCGCCCAGAAC
>PITV01000161.1 GCA_017577285.1 Clostridiales bacterium | reverse complement strand
GAACACCGCCGCGGATGACGCGCAGCGTGTTGAGATGTGCCGCCTGGCCGCGAAGGGAAAAAAGGGGATAAAGGTATGCAGGGCCGCCCTCAGCCACCCCGGCACAGCGGATGACCTGCTGCGCAGACTGAAAAAGCGTCACCCGGACTGCGTCTTCGACCTGCTCCCCGGAAGCGCCGGCCTTGCGGAGCTGAAGGAAAAGCAGGCTGAAACGCGCGCCGCGCTGGCACGCTTCGAGGATCCGGCGGATCTGGACCCCGCGGTGCTTCGCTATATCGCCGTGAACGGGCTGTACACGGAGGATCATCTGACGCGGCTGCGCGGAATGATCTCCGAAAAGCGTCTGCGCCACACCCTGGGCGTGCGGCAGTCCGCCGTGGAGCTGGCTGCAAGGTTCAAAGGCCCCGTCATGAAGAGCGCCGCTGCCGCCCTGCTGCATGACTGCGCCAAGGGGATGCCCGACGAGGTGCTGCTGAAGACCGCCGATGAGCACTGCCCCGTGGCAAAGGAAGAGGGCATGCACACCTTCCCGGTGCTGCACGGGCCCGTGGGGGCATATCTGGCAGAGGAGAAATTCGGCATACAGGATGAGGATATCCTGAACGCCATCACCTATCACACCGTCGGCCGTCCCGGCATGACCACGCTGGAGCTGATCATTTTCGTGGCGGACGCCATCGAGCCGAACCGGGAGGAATATCCCCCCTGCAGGCCATCCGCAAGGCGGCGAAAAAGAGCCTGGCGGAAGCCGCCTATATCAGCATCCGCGGCACCTGCGATTATCTGACCGCCACCGGAAAGCCCATGGATCCCGCCAGTTATGTGACAATGGCGGATCTGAAAAAGCAGCTGGACGGGCGCGGAAACAAAGGAAAGAAAAATAAGGACAAGAAAAATAAATAAGGATAAAAAAATAAAGGATAAGGAGGATACAAATGGATCAGGATTCTTTGGCATTGAAGATCGCGAAGGTACTGTACGACAAAAAAGCATTGGACATCAAGGTGCTGCATGTGGGGCATCTGACGGTGATCACGGATTATATGGTGATCGCCAGCGGACGCAGCGCACTGCAGGTGAAAGCGCTGGCGGATGACGTGGAGGACGCTCTGGCCGCCGAGGGGATCTTCCCCCGGGCCAAGGAGGGCACCGGCGAGGGCCGCTGGATCGTTGAGGATTATACAAGCGTGCTGGTACATATTTTCCATCCCGAGGACCGGGAATTCTATCATCTGGAGCGGCTGTGGGAGGACGGTCAGAACCTGATCGAACTGCCCTTCGCCCAGGAGGACTGAAGCGCCGGCGCGTCACATATTTCGATTTGGCAGCACAAGGGGGAGTTTCGCCTTTTTTCGCGGGCTTCCCCTTCCCTTTTTCCGCGATCCCGCCGCGTCCGGCACCGGCAGAGCCGCGAAGGAACAAAATAAAGAAACTGAGGAGCAGGAGAAGCTATGGCGAACATCAATATCCAGATCTACGCGCTGAAAAAGAATTTTGACGCGCAGAAGGCGGAGCGGTTCTTCAAGGAGCGCAGGATCCCCTTCCAGACCGTCGACCTGAAAAAGCACGCTCCCGGCCAGCGGGAGATCGACCTTTTCTGCCGCGCCGCCGGCGGGGCTTATGCCCTGGTGGACCGCAAGAGCGTCACCGTCATGAGCCATCCGGTGGCCCATACGACGGATGAGAGCGTGATCCGGGAGTATTTTCTGGAGCATCCTGAGTTCATGCGGCTGCCCATCGTGCGCTGCGGGAACAAGGTGACCATCGGCGCGGATGAGGCTGAATGGAAAAAATGGGTGGAGAGCGCGGGTTAAGAGGATGAGATACGCGCAGACCCTTGAAGCGGTCTTTCTGGAGCGTCCAAACCGGTTCATCGCGAGGGTGCTTCTGCCGGGCGGACAGACGGAGACCGTGCATGTCAAAAATACCGGCCGGTGCCGGGAACTGCTGGTGCCGGGATGCCGGGTGATACTGGCAAAGGGGGAAAACCCCGCGCGGAAAACCGCGTATGACCTGGTGGCGGCATACAAGCAGGGCACCGGGCTCATCAACATGGACAGCCAGGCGCCCAACGCCGCCATGAAGGAATGGCTGGAAGGGCGG
Organism: Clostridiales bacterium; assembly: GCA_017577285.1. Lineage (GTDB taxonomy): Bacteria > Bacillota > Clostridia > Christensenellales > Aristaeellaceae > ZC3RG03. The sequence continues at coordinate 3,494 of PITV01000161.1, read as the reverse complement.
GATTATGACACGGTGCGCGCCGAGGTCGCCTTCGGGAACTCGCGGATGGATTTCTATATGGAAAAGGGCGGCGCAAAAACGCTGTGCGAGGTGAAGGGCTGCACGCTGGAAAAGGACGGCACCGGCTATTTCCCGGACGCCCCCACAGAGCGGGGCGCGAAGCACCTCAGAGAGCTGGCCGCCGCGACGCGGGCGGGCTATGAGGCCGTGATCGCCTTCGTCATCCAGATCCCCGGCGTGGAAAGGGTGCTGCCCAACACGCGGACCGATCCCGTCTTTTCACAGGCGCTGGCGGACGCGGCGCGGGCCGGGGTGAAAATATGGTACATGCTGTGCGATGTGGATGAGGACGGGATGGTGATCAGGGAAAAGCGGGAATGCCGGGAGACCGGAGTATAAAGACGGACGCACGGGCGCAAAAAAGTTACATGGCAAAGATACATATTCTGTTCTGATTTGGTCTTCATGTAACACGGTATTTCAGGGAAAACACAGGCGGAAAGCCGCGAAAAACCGCATATCAGCGTAAACAGCAGGAAATTCGATCCGGTATCCTGCTGTTTTTGTTTTGAAAATCAGTAGGTTGTCTGTGAGGATATCCTCTTTTTACGCGCACACGGTTACTCATTGTGATAATTTTGCAATGTTTTGTGTAATATTTGTATTGCATTTCGCAGGGCGGAATGTTACAATAAATACAGTTAAAGAACAATGGATCGTAACCGGATTGTGACCCCGGGGACAACAGCGGAAAGGAGGAGCGAACGCATGAAAAAAGCGCTGATCATCGCGGGCCTCCTGCTGTGCGCCCTGCTGGTGACATTCACGGCTTCGGCAGACAACGCGCTGACCCTGCCTGCCTTTCTGACCTGCGTGGAGGAATACGCCTTTGAAGGCAACACCGCCGTTACCCGCGTGGTGCTGCCGGACGGCATACAGGATATCGGCGAAGGCTCCTTCTGCGGCTGCTCCTCCCTCGCGTCCATCAATATTCCCGGCAATGTGACCGCGATCGGCGGCAGCGCCTTCAAAGGCTGCACATCCCTTACCTCCATCTGCATCCCTGAGGGCGTCACCGTCCTCGGCGCGGACGCTTTCAGCGGATGCACCTCCCTGACCGAGATCTCGCTGCCCGACAGCCTGACGGACATCGGCGAAGGCGCCATTCCCGCCACCGCGACCGTGATCTGCAGCAGCGGCAGCGCCGCCGGCAGATGGTGCGAGAGCAACGGCGTCCCCTGCCATACCCGGGCAGACGAACCCCTCAGCCAGAACGGCAATATACTGGTCAAAGCCGGAGAAAACGCTGTGTTCCATGCGGAGGCCGAGGGCGCGAAGAGCTACCAGTGGCAGGTGCTGCGGGCGGACAAGCCCTGGGTGAACACCTATCTGGACGGCTATAACACCTCCACCCTGACCGTGCAGGCCAATTACAACCGGGCAGTGCTGCAGTGGCGCTGCAAGATCACCCTGATGAACGGGGATGTGATCTATTCCGAGCCGGCGGCAATGCAGATCCGCGATGCCGCCGTTACCGTCGCTCAGAACAGCAGCATCCAATATGATGTGCCTCTGTATGAGCAGGGCCAGTACCGCCTGTGCTGGGATTTTTCCATGCAGATGGTAGAGGATTACATGATGGGCACCGTGAACCCCTCCGATTCCAGAACCGTGCAGCAGCTCAAGGCCACTGAGAAGTGCATCATCAGGGCGATCGATTCCCTGGGGAACGACTGGGACAGGGGCTACTACCCCCTGGATACCGACTGGAAGATGCTGTGGGCCGATGAGGATGAAGTGACCGCGGAGAACCTGTACGCCATGCTGGTGAATTACGGGCCCGGTTACCTGACCTACGGGCAGTACGAGGACGGCGAGCGGGTGGCCGGACACTCCACCGTGGTGACGGGCATCGATCTGGCCACCGGACTGATCACCAGCAACAATCCCTGGGGCGGATCGGGCACCCAGACGCTGGATGAACTGATGAACGGATTTGTAACGGGGCGGCACAACGCCGGCACCGGCTGGCAGCTGGAATTTGTGGATATGCCGGACTGGGAAACCGTATACGGCCCCTGCGACTGACGGCGGAAAGACCCCCGCCGCGTAAAAAACGACCAAAGGCCTTCATGGCTCCTTTCTCCTTTCCGCCTCCCGCAGGGATCATTGCAGGGGGCGTTTTTCGCGGGATCACAACCCGGCGCGGACGGAAGGGCGGAAGGGGCGGAAGGAAAACCAGGCGGAAACCCTTGCCAACAGCCGGCATATCCCCTATAATGAAGGCATGAAAACCACTTGCACAGGAAGGTGACGGCAGCATGATGAAGATCATCGCGCTGCTCCTGTCGCTGGGGATGCTGCTCCTGTGTCCCCTGCCGGTGAACGCCGGGGAGGAAAGTCAGGGCCCTGTGCCGAACGGGGCTGAAGCCCTGCCGGCGGAAGCGGGGCACCCGGAGACGGAGGAAATCATGGGAAGGATCAGGATAACGCCCGGACAGGCGGAAGCAATGGAAAAATATGATATCACCCTGGACGGCGAGCTGCTGACGGAGGCCGGATGCGCGTTCCGCGATCCCGAGGCGCACCTGACGCTGGTGCCGCTGATCCCCCTGCTGAAAGCGCTGGGCCATGAAGCCGTGCCGCTGGACGGGGGCTCCCCCGCCGCGCTGTACAGCATATCGATCGGCAGCCGCGCCCTGATCCTGGATACGCAGAAGGGCTCCCTGAAGGATGAGCAGGGCGTGGAGTGGTTTGAGATCCCGCCCGGAGGGACCGGCCCCGTGGCCTTCGCCGTGATCGGGGACACGTTCTACATCAGCTGCACCCATTCGGGCCTGCTGTGGCGCCTGTGCAGGGTGAGCACCCCCGTGTATGACAGCGAGAAGGTGCTGGCGGTGAGGAACAGCCGCCCCGGCAGGTAACTTTCCCGGAATCCGGAGCGGGGATTGTCCCTTTTTCCCGCAGAACCGTATAAATAAATGATCAGGGTCTTCCGGAGAAGCCCTGTTCATGAATCAATAAAAGGAGAAATGTATCATGCGCAAAATATCATCTCTGATCCTGATCCTGTGCCTGCTGGCGGCTGTCATTCCCGCCGCTTCCGGTGAGGCTGCCGCAATGAACGCTGTCGCGATCGCAAGGGAAGCGGTCAGCGCCGTATTCCCCGCCATGTCCCTGCCCGGTGACGCGGATTGGACCGTCGTGCCGGATGAAGACGGCTGTCTGGCCCAGTGCACCAGCGCCGAGGGATACGCGGTCTCCTCCTTCATCGACCTGTCCGAAGACGGATACGCGGTGCAGACCTCCTTCAGCATCAGCATTCCCGAAGACGCTGAGATCCTGAAGATCTGGAAGGACTGGACGGACGCCGACGGCGAAAGCGAGGACCCCGAAGCTGTCCGCGCGGAATACGCGCCCGGCGCCATCAACGCCACCCTCGCCTATGTGAACGGCCTGGGCTTCAACAGCGCCGCCTTCAGCCTGTATGAGGA
>PITV01000160.1 GCA_017577285.1 Clostridiales bacterium | reverse complement strand
GAGTGCGGCCTGTGCATGACCCGCTGCCCCTACGGCCTGAACATTCCGGAGCTTCTGAAAAAGAATCTGGCGGATTACAGGAACATCCTGTCCGGAAAGACGAAGGTGCTGTAATACAGGAAACGGCAGGGATATATCTGTCCACATTTGAAGCATCCCGGGAGTTGTCTTCCGGGATGTTTTGTGATACAATAAAAAAACAATCGGAATGATTGAAAAGGAACGCATGCTTTTTCGTGCGCGAAAATATCAGTTTTGGAGGAATGAAAACGATGAAGAAGGTCGCTGCTGCCGCTGTTGCGCTGGCACTTACCCTTACCGCCGGCGGGGCCGCCCTGGCGGAGGTCCCCTCTGTCACGAAGGTGACGGATTATCTGTTTGAGATCACCTGCACGGATTATGAGAAGAATCTGCCCGCGGTGAATGAGTATTTCTGGAAGTACAACCCCAAGATGGGCGGATGCTCCTCGGTGCAGAACGGCATGCTCCGCGGCAGGAACTATGACTGGACCTATGATGAAGGCCCGGAGTTCGTCATTCATGTGCCCGCCAATGCTCAGGGCCGCCACGCCAGCATCGGCGTTGCCGCCACCACCGAAATGACCGCCGCGGAGGTGGAGAGCGGGTTCCCCGCGGTGACGGAATCCGGCATCTCGGTCTATGACCTGATCCCCTATCTCACGCTGGACGGCATCAATGATGCCGGCCTCACCGTCAACATCAATGTGGTGGGCTATGAGGAGATGGGCGAGTATGTGCTGAAGGGGAAGTGCGAGGACGCCACCTGCCCCATCATGGTGCCCCGGCTCATCCTGGACAGCTGCGGCTCCATCGATGAAGCCCTTGAGCTGATGGCCGGGCTGGATATCTTCTCTGTCGGAAACGCGGAGGAGGCCCATTATATGATCAGCGGGCCCCAGAGCCCTTCGGACCCCACCTTCAACACCGTGGTGGTGGAGCTGATCCCCGATGAGAACAAGCATTATCAGCTGAGCGTCATCGATTACAACAAGGGAGATTTCGTGGATAACAAGCCCATCATGACCAACTTCCACCTCACCGGCTTTGACGGAACGGTGGAGAGCGCCACCCGCCATCCCATGGGTCTGGAGCGCTACTGGATCCTGAATGAAAACTTCGGTCAGGGCAGCACCGTGAAGGGCATGCTGGACCTGATGAAGAAGGTCTTCTACACCCGTTTCTATGATCTGTACAGCGATCATTTCTGGTATTCCGAGGTGACCGGCGGCGAGCTGGATATGACCTGCACCGGCGCCGAAAACCTGCACGGCGATCCCGATGCCGCGGGCCCCTTCGCTGACGCCGTCCGGGATGCCATGGCGAAATACAATGTGATGGAACGCTGCAACGATACCTGGCACACCGTGCATACCTCGGTGTATGATATCGAACATAAAACGCTGTATGTGATGCCCCAGGAGGGCGGCTTCTCCTACGAGTTCCGTCTGGAACAGTAAGGAAACCGCGGCCCTGTATGAAGACATCCCTTGAAAAAGTAAAGACCGCCATGCTGGCCGTGCAGCGCTATCCCTGGGAACAGGGCGTGTGCATGCAGGCGCTGTACGAGGCGGGGGATACGGACGCGGCGGTCGCCATGGCCCATGACGCCGTGCTGCGGCAGCTGCCGGACGGGCGTCTGGCGGTGACAGGAAGCACCGCCGCCGTTACCGATCCCGCCGCCTGCGGAACAGTCGTGCGGAAGGCTTATGACCTGACCGGCGATGAAAGGTATCTCCGGGCAGCGGAGCGGATGCTCTCCTATCTGATGAACGACGCCCCGCGCACGGAAAGCGGCATCCTGTGCCATAATCAGATCAGCTTTCATGAGGGCTATTCCCCGGCGCAGATCTGGGCGGATTCCATCTACATGGCCCCGCCGTTTCTGGCGCAGATGGGGGAGCTGGATGAGGCGGCGCGCCAGATCAGGGGAATGTACGGATACCTGATCGATGAAGGGACGGGCCTGCTGCGGCATATCTTTGATGCCGGAAGCGGCCGTTTCGTGCGGGACAAGCTGTGGGCCACGGGGAACGGCTGGGCGCTGATGGGCATGGCGGCGGTCACGGATGCCGCCCTGAGTGCCGGAGCGGCCGGCATTGCCGGGGAGCTGGCGGCGATGTCCCGGGGCATCCTGGACAGCATGCTCAGGTTTCAGCTTCCCGACGGCAGGTTCCGCGATATCCTGAATGAGGAGGATTCCTTCCCGGACGGCGCCTCCGCCATGATGGCGGCCGCGTACATGTACCGGAGCGTCGCCGCGGGCGTGCTTCCCGGCACGTACAGGGCCTGCGCGGACAGGATCGCGGAAACGATGGAGAAATATGTGGATCCCTACGGGATCATTCACGGGGTGTGCGGCTGCCCGGATTTTATCCGGGAGGGCACCAGCGCCGAGTCCATGGCGGCATACATCATGATGCACGCGTGGAGATGATACAGGAACAGAAGCAGAATACCACCGGCCGGGCCGGTGGTTTTGCTTTTCCGTATTATATTTTCTGTCTGTCCGCGGTGTCATCCGCGGTTCATTCGTACAGATCTCCGCTCAGATATCTCTCGCCGGTATCGGGCAGCAGGGCCACGATGGTCTTTCCGGCGTTTTCCGGCTTTTTCGCCTCCCGCAGGGCCGCGCACAGCGCCGCGCCGGAGGTGATGCCGCACAGCAGGCCCTCCTTTGCCGCCAGTTCCCTCGCCGCGGCATAGGCTTCGGGGCCGGATACCGTGACCACGCCGTCCAGGATGCTCCTGTCCAGCACCGCGGGCACGAAATTGGCGCCGATGCCCTGCAGGGGGTGGGCGCCTGCCCTGCCCTCCGTCAGCAGGGGGGAGTCGGAGGGCTCCACGCCGATGACCCGGACAGCCGGGTTCTGCTCCTTCAGGTATCTTCCCGTGCCCGTTATGGTGCCGCCGGTGCCGATGCCCGCTATGAACATATCCGCCTTTCCCTCCGTATCGGTCCAGATCTCGGGGCCGGTGGTGCGGTAGTGGGCGTCCGCGTTGGCGGGGTTGTCGAACTGCCCCGCGATGATGCTGCCGGGGTTGCTCTCCTTCAGCTCCTTCGCCCTTTCAATGGCGCCGGTCATGCCCCGCACGCCGGGGGTCAGCACCACCTCGGCGCCGTAGGCCCGCATCAGCTTGATGCGCTCGATGCTCATGGAATCGGGCATCACGATGATGACCCTGTATCCCCGCACGGCGCCGGCCATGGCCAGCGCGATGCCCGTATTGCCGCTGGTGGGCTCGATGACGGTGCCGCCCGCTTTCAGCAGGCCCTTTTCCTCCGCGTCATCCAGCATCCGCACGGCGGCCCTGTCCTTGGCGGAACCGGCGGGATTGCCCCGCTCGATCTTCACCAGCACCCGGGCCTTCAGGCTGTATTCCTTTTCCAGACGCGTCAGCTCCATCAGCGGCGTATGGCCGATGAGCTGCTCCACGGATGTATAGATCATGGTGTTTCCTCCGCTCGTATATATTTTCAGAACCGTTCTGTTTTCCTGTGTCCGCGGGCCTCGGATCTCTCCGGAGCGGACTGCCGGGGCAATTCCAATTCCGGCACGCCCTTTTCCGCCTCCCCATTATATCACCAAACAGGCGCTGAATAAAGGAAGAATTCCGCTTTCCGGACGCCACCCTCCATTTGTGCTGGTAAAACGCCCGCTGTTGTGATATACTGTTCATGATGAACCGGCCTGTGTGAATGCCGGGATAACCGAATAAAGAATTGAACGATCCGGAGGATGCCATGGATTCATTTATCATCAAAGGCGATATCTGCTGGAGCAAAAGCAAAACGGAACTGAATACGGTGAGAGACGGCTACCTTATCTGCGAGGACGGCGTGTGCGCGGGCGTTTTCCGGTATCTGCCGGAGAAATACGCCATGCTGCCCATGCTGGATTACTCGGATAAGCTGGTGCTGCCCGGCATGGTGGATCTGCATATCCACGCGCCTCAGTACGCCTTCCGGGGCCTGGGGATGGATCTGGAGCTGCTGGACTGGCTGAAGACCTACACCTTCCCGGAGGAGGCAAAGTACGCCGAACGGGAGTACGCGGAAAAGGCCTACAGCATTTTTGTCTCCCGCATGATAAAGAGCGCCACCACGAGGGCGGTCATCTTTGCCACGGTCCACAAGGATGCCACCATCCTGCTGATGGACAAAATGGAGGCCTCGGGCCTGATCAGCTATGTGGGAAAGGTCAATATGGACCGGGACGCCCCGGATGATCTGCGGGAGCCCGGCGCGGAGGCCTCCGCCTATGACACTTTCGGCTGGCTCAATCATATCTTCGGCAGCTACACCCGCACGAAGCCCATCCTGACGCCCCGCTTCCTGCCCAGCTGCTCCGAAACGCTGCTGAACGAGCTGCACGAGGTGCAGCGGGCCTATGAAATCCCCATCCAGTCCCATCTTTCCGAAAACCCCGGCGAGGTGGAGCTGGTGCGCAGGCTTTTCCCGAAGACCGCTTTCTACGCCCAGGGCTACGAGCAGTTCGGCCTTTTCGGCAACAGCGGAAAGACCGTTATGGCCCACTGCGTCTACTGCACGCCGGAGGAGACCGAGCTGATCCGGAAGAACGGAGTGTACGTGGCCCACTGCCCGTCCTCCAATATGAACCTGGCTTCCGGCATCGCGCCCGTCCGGAAATATCTGGATATGGGCATCCATGTGGGCCTCGGCAGCGATGTGGCCGCGGGAGAATCGGAATCCGTCTTCCGGGTGATCGCCAATGCCGTGCAGGTGTCCAAGCTGTACTGGCGTATGGCGGATGACAGCTGCAGGCCCCTGTGCTTTGAGGAGGCCTTCTGGCTCGCCACCCGGGGCGGCGGCGAGTTCTTCGGCAAGGCCGGCAGCTTTGATCCGGGCTATGAATTCGACGCTGTGGTGCTGGACGACCGGGATCTGTTCATCTACAACGATCTCACCGTTGAGCAGCGGGTGCAGCGGGATGTGTACCTGGGTGCCGATATCGACCGCATCTGCGCCAAGTTCGCCCGGGGAACAAGGATCATCTGACCGCCGCTCCTCCGCTCCGGGCGCAAGCCGGGAATATCTGAAATATCATATCAGGCATATCAATAATGCCGGTGTCCGCTATGGACACCGGCGCTTTCTGTTATGCTTTTTTCCGGCTGAAGATCCCGGGGGAAAGGATATGAGAAGCGCGGGATATCATCCTGTGCGGATCATGTGCGGTGAAAAACGGGATCGCGGCATATCATCCGGCGGCGCATACGGAGCGCAGGCCGCCTTCGCTCAGCAGATACAGCGTTCTGCAGATGACCTGCTCCGGAAGCGAAAAACCGTTCCTGATCCACGAGATCAGAACCTCGATGCTCCCGCTGACGATGTACAGGTAGATGATCCGTTTATGATCGGCATCTATATCGATCTTGAAGGATGTTTCAGCCATTTGCAGGGCGACATCCTGCAGCTTTTTCCGGAAATGCGGATCGCTGTTCCTGACGAGAAGGGTACAGTACAGTTCCTCGTTTCGCTTTATGTGCTGCAGAAATGAGATGAGATGGCCGGAAACATCCGGTGACGGCCTGTCGATCCCGCTGATGACAGAAAGCGCTTCTCTCACC
>PITV01000159.1 GCA_017577285.1 Clostridiales bacterium | reverse complement strand
GATCCATATACGCCCCTCCTGCTGGAAAGGGGATTGCTGGTGATGATCGGCAAGGGAAAGCGCTCCGCTGCCGTGAAGGACGCCATGAAGGAATACGGCGCGGTGTATCTGGGGGCCACCGGCGGCGCCGCCGCCCTCATCAGCCGCTGCATCACCTCCTGCGAAACAGTCGCCTGGGAGGATCTGGGCGCCGAGGCGGTGCACCGCTATGAGGTGTCCGGCTTTCCCGCCCTCGTCCTGGCCGACAGCCTCGGCAATGACCTGTACGAGACCGGCCCGGAAGCCTTCCGGGAGTGAGGAAAACAGAAAATCAAAAGAGGCAAAAAACACTTGAGAAAAAGAAGTGCCGCGATGGACACTTCTTTTTTTGTTCTGTATATGGTACAAAAGTGAAAAACGTTTAGGTAAAAGGTCAGGCTTATTTCATGATCTCCCGGATGATCTCCGGAACGGCGAGAACAACATCTCTGTCATTTTGCCAGTAATCCTTATGAATTCCGGTGAGGGCAGTTTCCTTTTCAGAGAGAGCTTTCAGTTCCTCCCAGGGAATCAGGCAGGCATGCAGACGGTTTGTCGTATCTTTGTTTGGTTTATCATCTTCCTTTTTACCGGGGTTTGCAGATGATGCATTTTTCTCCTGCTTTTGGTCCAGATACTTCTTTGCTCTTTCCTCGAAGGTCTTTTCATCCATGGCTTTATATCCCATCACATAATGGAACGCGCACCAGCGCATATGTTCCGTACGGGCCAGATTTTCCAGCATTTCATCTGAAAGATCCCAATCGCCGTTTGCTGCTCCTTCTTCTGTCCTTCCCGCTGCCCGCAGCATGGCGGGATAGAAATCGGCAGCAGCCCGGCAGCTGAGCCGGCTGAAATAATTGCAACTTTTCCAGTTCTCTTCGGCAGACAGACCGTTTTTACAGTAATGCTGATTGATCTGCATAGCGGCACGGTCCATTCTATCCACATCCATGGCGTCGCTTTCATAAATATTGCGGTAGGCGTTGGTGCCTTTTGCATTGAAACTCTCCAATGTGCCCTGCTTTGTGCACAGCAGGATATCCGGACAGCTGTCTTTACCGCGGTACCACTTGCGAAGGCTGGCATCCAGCGAGAAATTGTCGCTTTCATTGCCGGTGGACTGCACGATATAGTTGCATTTGTTTTCCTGCAGGAAGGAGTAGAACTCCTGACTGTTTGCGTCACAGGCATGGAAACGGATAGTATACTGTTTCATCAGCTCACTGCCGAACAGTACGCCGTTCTGAGGATTGGGATCGAAAATATCAACCGAGAACCCGGCACCGTAAAACTGACCGTTCATGATGAGCTGCTCCAGTACCGCCATGCCCATTTTTCCAAATCCCACGATGACGGCACGGAAATCTCCGGTCGCCCTGCCATTCTTATCAAAACTGATCACATCGCATGGCGGGCGGGTGCGCACCATCAGTCTGGCGGCCACCTCATATTCATTGAAGGCATACACCTGTCCGTAGCCGTAGTGGTTTTCGTCTGCCATCAGTTCCTGTGCATCTGTTTCATCGATTCCCCTCAGGGTCAGGCTTGTCTGAGCGGGAGAAATGCCGGTATCTTTCAGAGCGGCGAGCATCGATTTGGCATACTCCAGATTCTTCAGCGGGTAGCTCTGGAACAGTGCCAGTTCCAGACGACGGCTGCCGGGATTGATGGAGATCTTTTTCAGAAATGTTCTGTCCGGGTGCAACGCTTCTTCTGAACAGCTCAATAGCGCGCCGGCGGCATTGATATTCGCTTCCTGACCGGCAGAACATTCATCATCCACGAACAGGACGGTTTTGCGGTTTTCCTTCATCTGCCGGGCGGCGTAGGAGACCGCGCTGGGGCTTGATCCGTATACCAGCAGCAGTGTTCCGCGGCGGATCTTCGTGATGCGGATCATGGTCAGAAGGCCGCTGCCCAGTGCGGAGATGGTCGTGGCGGACGTAACGAAGAACGCCAGAAAATGACCCATCCAGAATACAGTCAGTACAGCAGGATTGCTGAAAAATTCGACATCTTTCAGCGCATCCATTTCGTTCCTGCCGATGAACATTTTGCATACGGCCAGCAGGGAGTGGAACACGGTATCGCCCGTGGATGCACATGTTTTTGAAAAGCCGTACGCGTACATAATGGTACCGATAAGGGCAGCCACCACAGCGCTGCATACGAGGAGGATGGTCTTCTTTCTTTTCTCCATCGTCAAGCTCAGCACTGTTCCAACGAAAAGGGCAGCCACTATGGCCGAACTCATAACGAATGATTCCATATCGTTTCCTTTCTGATCATATTGATCCGTGCGAATGATATCAGTTTAGGTAATATTCAGGATGAATTGGTCTGCACTGTATTTATGATCTGGTGGAAAGCGGACGACATAGTTCTTTTTTGAAGAATGTGTCTCCGTATCCGGATCATTGAAAATGGTAAAACATTGTGCCGTGAAAACTTCTGCATTGTGTCTTTTTGTTTTTTCATGCTGCTTTTCAATTCTGTATGTTATCATGTTTTCTGCACTTTGTCTATACTGCGGACGTGGTCACGGCTGTGTTTTCACTTCTTGTACCTGTGTTGCAATACACCGCCTGAAAATGTTATAATGATTGAGTGGTTTGGATAAAACTGTAAACCGTATCAGCCCCTGTGCCGGAAAACCGGTGTGTGAAAGGAGTTTCGCGATGAGCGTATCGAAGGAATGGCAGTGGGAGATCGTGAATGAGGATCAGCGGGAGTTCTGGCGCAATCCGTCGGAGGAATCCTACTGGCTGCTGAACCGGTGGAAAGGGCAGGGGAAACAGGATTTTCTGGATCTGGGCTGCGGCATGGGAAGGCATTCCATCCTGTTCGGCAAAAACGGCTTTCATGTGTACTGCTATGATCTGAGCGGAGAGGCCGTCAGAAGCACCCGGGAGTGGGCGGAGCAGGAGGGCCTCACCTTTGAATATGCGGTGGGTGATATGCTAAACCTGCCTTACGCGGATGACAGCTTCGACTGCATCATGTGCCGCAATGTCATTTCCCATTCCGATACGAAAGGCGTCGTGCAGACCGCTGCCGAAATACACAGGGTGCTCCGTCCGGGCGGCGAGTGCTTCCTGACCCTGGCGTCCAAGGATACCTGGGGATGGAAACAGGAGGAGTGGCCGCTTCTTGACAGCAATACCCGGGTGCGGATGAATGAGGGCCCCGAGAAGGGCATCCCGCATTTTTATGCCGACCGGCGGGACGCGAAGGAGCTGTTCAGGGAGTTTGAGACCGTCAGCCTTTCTCAGGTGGAGACCTGGTATGATCATGACGGGCAGGAGTACAATTCCGCCCATTTCCATATCCTGATCAGGAAATAAGATGCCGGATGACCGGGCATGTATGACCGGCTCCCGGGCCTTTCCGGAACGGAACGGGCCCGCGGATCAGGGATATTCCGCCGCGGCGCCGGTGTGTCAAAGGCGGCGCCGGGGCTCGCACGGACACCTGCGGGCTCCTTTGCATGAAATTTAAAATGCGGCCGCCGGTCCGTCCGGTGCCGCACATATTCCGGTATTCAAAAACGGGGCAGAGCATCCTCTGTCCCGTTTGTTATATCCTTTTCTGCCGTCTGACCGGAAGCCGCTGCCATTCCGTCCCGGCCGTTCATTGTGCTTCAGACGTGTTTTGCGCGGCCCTTCCGTATTCAGGGGTCCATTCCCCGTGTGCACTCCGGCGCGTTTTTCTGTTCCCGTTCTTCGGGCCGGGGGACGCCGAAGGCGATCAGGCCCACTACCGCCACGATGATGAACTGCCCGAACAGATCCCGGTAGGAGAAGTACTTGTACCCGAACCATATAATGTCCCGCGCCAGCACGATGCCGTAGGCCGTCCCGACGATGGCGGGCGGAAGGATGCAGAAGATCAGCCGGTCCTTTTTCGCGAAGCAGCGGACGGCGATGATCGCGAAGGCGGCCGCAAACATGATGTTGGTGACGGCATAGGCCCGGCCCATGTCGTAGAGGTTGAAATCCCGCACCATGATGATCATTTCCAGCGCCGCCTGAATGATCGCGCCGCAGCCGGTGATGATCCTGCTCCTGAGCAGCAGACCGGCTCCCATCAGGATATAGAGGCTGTTGCACAGGGCGCCGATGAGGAACCAGGGATCGGACAGGGCGGTGAAACGGTACGCGCGGAACCGCGTCAGCAGGCAGTACATCCCGTAGGCGATGCTTACGATGCCCGCGATGATCCGCAGCGGCTTGATATCCTTCATCTGCTCCTCCTGCTCCTTTTTCTGTTTCTGTTCCTGTCCCTGTATTATATATCATTTCTCCTCCCCGGAGCGGAAATCCTGCTTTTCCGGCCTGCGTTTTCCCGCAGAAGGAAGGCGGGGATCAGGGATAAAGCAAGACCCCGGCTGTCTGAGACCGGATCCCAGTGCAGCCGGGGCCTGTATCACGCCGCGGGAATGTATGTTTCAGAAGAGCCCGTCATCGTCATCGTCGCCCATGTCCCACGGGATGGAGAATGTCACCTTTCCCGCGTCGGGACCCAGCATCTCTTTTGTGCGGCGGATGCTTTCCGTCATCTCATCCAGATACTTCTGCTCTTCCTCTGTCAGGCCTTCCGGCTCGCACATGCCCAGGGCGCACTGCATCAGGTAGTTGATCCTGCTGTTTTTCATGGCAATGTCTCCTTTCCGTTCAGGTCAGTAAGGAAAATCAGTAACAGGGGAGGGATACCTCCGGCACCTTCACAAGCGCAGCCCCTGTGAAATCGCGGCTGTTCTCAAAGCACCCGTTTGAAGGTCTCGAGCAGGGAGATGATCTGATATCTCAGCAGCCACGCGGCGCTGTTCCATTCCTGCGTTCCTTTGACCGCATCCAGCAGGGGCAGCACATACGCTTCCGTCTGTGTTACATAGGTCTTCATCTTGTCCCGGCTGAATCCGTCCGCCATGCAGGAAAGATTGTTGCACCGGTCGATGCACTTCACGAGGCAGGCAAGAGAATTTTTCCGGATGTTCTTATAGTAGTCAGATCGGATCTTCTCCTTGTCCCCGGAATAGGTGTTGTAGGAGACCAGTATTACCGCCTCCCGGACGCGGCTGTTCACCGGCATCTCCTCCGGCGCGGTGTCCGTATCCTCCACCACGTCATGCAGCAGGAGCGCCGCCAGCACATCGTCATCCCCGATGCCCATGGCCAGGGCATGGCAGGCCAGCGTCAGGGGGTGCGTGCAGTAGGGCACCTGTTTCACCATGCCCTTGCGGAACTGCCCCCTGTGTCTTTCCTTCATGAAGGGCAGGGCGGCCAGCGTCTGGGTCAGCCCCAGGCTCTGGGCCTTCGCCTTGACGTAGGTGTACATGTGATCCGCGTCAAAGTTGGGATCCTTCAGTTCCCACTCCGCCGGATCCTCATCCAGCAGAGCCGCCGGCGATATGTTCAGCACCTTTGCCAGCGCCAGCAGTTTTTTCGTTTCCGGCAGGTTCTCGTCCCGCTCCCAGGTGCTCACCGCCTGAAAGGTGACTTCCATTTGTTCCGCCAGCTTCTCCTGTGTCAGGCCCCGGGCTCTGCGGGCCGCCGCGATGTTGCTTCCGATGCTCATTGCACCCACCTCCCTCTCACGGTCTTATCA
>PITV01000158.1 GCA_017577285.1 Clostridiales bacterium | reverse complement strand
CTCCTGCCCCGATGTGCCGGCGAGATGGGAAAAGGCGGAAGCCGGGGAATGATGCGGAAAAATGGAGGACACAAAGCAGCGGAAAGGTGCCTCCCGGAGCCGCTGAGCGGAAAATAAAACATGACAGGAAACGGTCCTGTGCCGGAAAAGGGCGCGGGGCCGTTCCTTTTGCCTGCGCTCTGTCTCCGCGCGTTTCTTTCTCTCACATTTCATTTCCGCGTTTCATCTTCGCATATTCCTTTCCCCCGCGTTCCGTTTCTGTTCCCTCCGTCACCGCGGCGTGTCCGGTCCGCGGGAGAATGCTTGTCTTCCTCTCCCTGCAGAGAGGGCGCGTCCATCCCCCGCCCCGCATTGTATGCAGGCCGCTTTGCAGGAAACAGGGGCATCCGCGGCGAATGTTTATGGATACGGTCCGCGCCCCGGCGGCGTAAAAAGCGGCGGAGGCACGGCATGCACAAGCGTTTTGAGGTGATCAGATGTCTTTCCCCTATGCCATCCTCGCGATCTTCGCGGCCCCGGTGATCCTGTTCTGCGTCCTGTATGTGGAGACGGGGCGCAAAGAGAATTTTCCGAAAGGACTGGCGGTAACCTTCAAGACCGCCGCCACCCTGTGCTGCGCCTGTTTCGCCCTGTATCTCACCCTGCTTTCCCCCACCCTGCCCAAGTATCTCATCTACACCGGGCTGCTGGTGGATGTGGCGGCGGATTTTCTGCTGTGCTATGACTTTTTCAAGGGCATGATCCTGTTCGCGGCGGGCCACATCCTGTACTGCGCGGCCTGTGTGCTGACCGCCGTTCCCGGGGTGCTGTGCCTGTGCGTATGCTGCGTGCTGTTCGGCGCGTGCTTCTTCGTGTATTACAGGGTGTACGACCGGGTGAGGGGCTATTTCGGCACAGCCCGCAGCGTGGGCTTCCTGCTGTACGCGCTGCTGGAAAGCGTGCTGGCCGGGTTTGTATGCAGCCAGAACGTTTTCATGATCGCCGGCGTGATCCTGTTCATCCTGTCCGATGCCCTGCTGGCGCTGGGACACGCGAAGGATATCAAAACAAGATCCCATCACTACCTGACCCTGGGGCTGTACTACACGGCGCAGATGCTGATCGCGGTATCGGTCTTCTTCATCCCCGTCAGCGTCATGCTGTAACGCGCGCGTCCGGCATCAGAAAGGAAAGATCATCATGGAATTCAGAAAGATCTTTGACACCATTCCCGAAAAATTCGATAAATACCGCCCCCGCTACTCGCAGGAGCTGTTTGACGCGCTGATCGCGTATGCCGGCATCGGCCCCGGAAAGGCCGTGCTGGAGCTGGGTCCCGGCACCGGTCAGGCGACAGACCCCGTTCTGGAAACGGGCTGCGATTACCATGCCATCGAGCTGGGAGAGCATCTGTACGCCAAGATGAAGGAAAAGTACGGGGCATGCCCCAACTTCAGCATCGTGAACGATGACTTCATCACCCATGATTTCGGGGAGCAGAAATTCGACATGATCTATTCCGCCGCCACCATCCAGTGGATCCCGGAGGAGGTGGCGTTTCCCAGGACCTTCAGCCTGCTGAAGCCCGGCGGCGTGCTTGCCATGATGCTGACACGGGGCGATTACCGCGTGAACAATGAGGCGCTGTATCAGAGGATCCAAAGGGTGTACGACGCTTACTGGAAGCCCGGGATCCCCTACAACCAGCACTTCACCTACACAAACGCCGTAAACTGGGGGTTCGTTGATTTCGAGAAGCGGGAATTTTTCGGTCAGCGGGTGATGAACGCCGATGAGTATGTCGGCTACAGCGGCACCCACTGCGATCACATGACCATTCCGGAAGAGACCGCGGTGAAATTCTTCAAGGGGCTCCATGACGCCGTGGAGGCGGAGGGCGGCAGGATCGTGTTCAGCGACACCCATGTGCTGTATCTGTGCAGGAAACCGCTGTAAGGAAGCACATATTTTCCGGCATTCAAAGAAAAAGTCAGTAAAAGAGGGCTCTGTATCATGTGCCCCACATGGGAACAGGCGGAAGAACTGCTTCTGGACGCGCTGAAATGCAATCCCGGTCCCTGGGGAAGCCACAGCCGGACGGCGGCGCGCTGCGCGGAAAATATCGCCCGCGCCGCAGGGATGGACGCCGGCAAGGCATACGTTCCGGGACTGATGCACGATATCGGACGGAAATTCGGTGCGCGGCACATGGGGCATATTTCGGACGGCTTCCGCTATATGATGCAGCTCGGATATGATGAAGCCGCGAAGATCTGCCTCACCCACTCCTTCAATAACCAAAGGATGGATGAATACATCGGGAAGCAGGATGTATCGGAGGCTGAACTGGAACTGATCCGGAGCGGACTGGAATCGGCGGAATACGATGATTATGACCGGCTGATACAGTTGTGCGACGCGCTGGCGGGCGCGGAGGGCGTGCTGGACATGGAAGAGAGGATGAACGATGTGGAAAGGCGCTACGGCGGCTATCCGGAACCGAAGCGGGAAACCAACCGGCGGCTGAGAAGCTATTTTGAGGAAAAGACCGGGCGGGATATCTATGATATATGCGAAAAAGACACTTTCAGACCGGAAAATGAGAGGTAAGACCATGGAAAAGAAAGTAAGAAAGTCCATCGGGACGGGCTGGTCCATGGCGGTGCAGCCGGCATTCATCATCGGCACATGCAATGAGGACGAAACGGACAATTTCGCCCCCATCACCTGGGTGAGCGCCACCGGCACGGACGGGGATCACTACATGCTGGTGATCAGCATGTTCGGCACCAAGCGCACCAAACTGAACGCGCTCAGGGACCGGAAGCTGAGCGTGAATCTGGTGAGCCGGGATATGCTGCCGCTGATGGATTACTTCGGCACTCACCGGGCGGAAAACGGAAAAAAGGACGGCATGGCGTACGCCGTTTCCCGGGGCGAAAAGGTGGATGTGCCGGTGCTGGACGAAAGCCCCTGGGTGTATGAGTGCGAGGTGGAAAAGGCGGTCGGGACCGGCGCTTCCTCCACCTTCTTCTGCCCCATACGGAACGTGCAGTGCGACGCGCGGCTGAACCCTGAAAACACCTTCGATGTGGACCTGACCAAACTGGACCCTGTGATATATTCCGGGAAGTATCACAGCATCGGTGCGTATCTGGGCGAGATCGGGGATTTTTCAAAGTGAGACCCGCGTTTCACGGGAATACATCGTATTGAGGCAGGTCATGAAAGAGATCGACTGCGGATTCACAAGGGACGGGCACTGGTTCCGGTACCGGGCGGCGGCCATCATCGTGGAAGAGGGCTGCGTGCTGTTCGCCGGAAATGACCGGGATGACTATTACTACTCCATCGGCGGCGCCGTTCACGCGGGCGAAACAGCGGAGGACGCCGTGCGGCGGGAGGTGCTGGAAGAGACCGGCATCGCCTACGAGATCGACCGTCTGGCGGTGGTGCATGAGAATTTCTTCTATGAAAACAGCGGCTCGCTGCAGGGGCCGGACTGCCACGAGGTGGCGCTGTACTTCCTGATGAGGCCGAGAGGCACAAAGGAGCTGAACAGCCGCAGCACCACCCAGGGCGGCCTGAAGGAGGAAATGCACTGGATCCCCGTAGCGGACCTTGACAAAGTGCGCGCCTTCCCCACCTTTATGAAGGACTACCTCTCAAGGGCGCATGACGGAGTGGAGCATATCGTGACGGATGAAAGACGGGAATGAGCAGGGCTTTTGCACCCTGCCGGCGCGGCAGACAAAAGAAAAAATGCAAAGGATAAATGAAATGAGAGAAGAGATCATTCGCAGAACGGAAGCCTTCATGCGGGCGGAACTGATGAAGCTGGCGGATTACAAGGATAACAACCGGCGCATGGCGGAATACCGCATCGAGCATTCCATCCGCGTGGCGCACATCGCCGCGGACATCGCCCGGAAAGAGGGCTTTGATGAGGAGCGGGCGTTCGTGGCGGGTCTCTTGCACGATATCGGCTACTCCATCGATTACGAAACGAAGGAGGACTACCGCAATCACGGCCGCTACGGCGCCCGCATCGCCCGGCCTTTTCTGAGAGAACTGGGCTACAGCAAGGCGCAGGTGGAGGAAATGTGCTACGGCATCGCCATCCATGTGGATGAAAAGGCGGATTTCGCGGGCGAAAACACGCCCCTCGCCCTGACCATCGGGGATGCCGACAACATCGACCGCTTTGACGCCTTCCGGGCATATGAGGCGCTGCAGGACGCGGAATACCGCGATCTGCCCCTCGAGGAGCAGCGCTCGTTCGTCGCGGAGCGGACGGAGCGGCTGAAACAGTACCGCGGCTTCGCCCTGGGAACGGAAACAGCCACCGCCATGTGGCGGGATAAACTGGATTTCCAGCTGAACTTTCTGGAACGGCTGAAAAACCAGATCGAACACGCGGTCATAGCGGAAATACCGGACGGAGAAGGCAAATGAGAGCAAACGAAACGCACATCAGCGCGCTGGCGCCCCTGATCCTGCAGCTGTGGCCGGATAACTCCCCCGCGAAGGCGGAGGAGATCGCCCGGGAATATGTATGCGGGAAAGAAAAAGCGGCGTTTTATAAAGAGGCGGATGGGAAGATCGCGGGGCTTGCCATGTGCGGCCTGCGGCACGACTATGTGGAGGGCTGTGATACCAGTCCCGTGGGATATCTGGAAGGCATCGTGGTGGATGACGCGTATAAGGGCAGGGGCATCGCGAAGGCGCTGTGCCGGGAATGCGAGGAATGGGCGAAAAAGCTGGGCTGCAGCGAGTTCGCCAGCGACTGCGAGCTGGAGAACACCGCCTCCCTGGCATTTCACCTCGCCATCGGTTTTGAAGAGGAAAACAGGATCATCTGCTTCAGAAAGAGCATCTGAAAAGCGGACGGAAAGGAACAGGCCATGAGCATCGTTTTCGGCAGAGCGTCAAAGGCGGATAGCGGCGAACTGACAAGGCTCCGGATCGCGTACATCGAGGACGGTCACAGCCCTCTGGGCAGCCGGGAAAAAGAAGACCTTGAAAAGCGTCTGCCGGACTATTTTGAGCGGAAACTGGGAAATGAGCTGATGGCGTTCACCGCGAAGGACGGAGACAGGATGATCGCCGCGGCGCTCCTTCTGATCATCGAAATGCCGGCGAACGCCTCTCTGCCAAACGGACTGTACGGAAAGGTGCTGAGCGTCTATACAGAGCCGGCATACCGGGGAAAGGGCATCTGCACCCGGCTGATGAAAGATCTGCTGGCATGCGGAAAGGAAAGAGGGCTCGGGCGGATCGATCTGAGCGCCGCACCGGCGGGATACCCCGTCTACAAAAAGCTCGGTTTCAATGAGCTGGACGGCGGATATACCGAGATGAGATTCACATACAGGGGAGAAACGGTTTGACAAAGATCCTGGTCATGACATACGGGCATGAATGGTGGAACAAAGCGGCGGACTTCGCGGAGCACTGCTCCTGGCGCGCCGGAAAGACGCTGGCGGACATGATGCGAAGGAATACCTTCGCGGAGAATGAGCGGGTGATCGCAGCCCTGTGTAATGGTGAGATCGCCGGCTTCTGCACCTTCTCCAACCGGGATGAACTGCCGGAGAAATACCCCTTCTCCCCCTTCGCCGGGTTCGTGTTCGTGGATGAGAGATTCAGGGGACAGC
>PITV01000015.1 GCA_017577285.1 Clostridiales bacterium | reverse complement strand
GAAGAGCACCGTGGCGGTGCACACCAAATCCCTCCCCATGATCGCTTTCGGTCAGGGAGACTCCATCATGTACGGAGACAAGACCGGCAATATCGGCTTCTATGTATACAGCCTGCTGGACGGCACGCAGCTGATGTTCATCAACGGGCGCACCAACGGCGGCGCCCAGAAGCAGTACTCCTCCAACGGATCCTTTGACGGCACAGGCCTGTTCCTGTATGACAGAAATGCCGAGACCAACACCTACGATGACAAGCTGCTGATCGCGGGCGAGAACGGATTGTTCTACACCGTCAGCCTGAATACCGAGTTCGATCATGTTTCCCAGAACAAGTCCCTGAAGATCACCCCGGAAACACAGTACCTTCGCAGCAAGACCAGAGACCAGGAAGATACCACCGTCAACATTGAAGCCAGTATCGCCATGTATGATCATTACGCCTACATGGCGGATGCCTACGGCATCATCAAGTGCGTGGATGTGAACACCATGCGCGTGGTCTGGTGCAAAGACTGCGGCGACAACACCGATGCCACCATCGCCCTCGACTTCGATGAGGACGGGAAACTGTGGCTGTACACCGGAAACACCCATGTGAAGCGGCTGAAGAAAAAGACCCCCGTCACCATCCGCCGTCTGAACGCCATGACCGGCGAGGAGGACTGGACCTATCAGATCGACTGTGTCGCCAACAATGACGCCCTCAGCGGCTGCAAGGCCAGCCCCGTGGTGGGCGAGCACGCCATTTCCGATCTGGTCATTTTCACCGTCAACATGACAGGCAGCGGAAAGGGATCCACCGTAGTGGCCCTCAGCAAGAAGACCGGCGAGGTAAAATGGACCTGCGAACTGAACGCCAATGCCATTTCCTCTCCCGTGGCCGTATATAACGATGTAGGCAACGCCTGGATCATCCAGGGCGATGAGAACGGCGTGCTGCACCTGCTGGACGGCGAACGCGGCACGGAATACTCCTCGCTGGATCTGGGCGCTCCCATCGAGAGCAGCCCTGCCGTATACAAGGATATGCTGGTCGTAGGCACCGGCGGCACCACCACCAACGGCAACAAGGCCAACGGCAAAATGTACGGTATCAAGCTGAAGTAAAGCCGTCCGAAGCCGGAGAAAATCACATACAAACAGCACAAAAGAGAGCCGCGGACCGCGGCTCTCTTTCATATATCACAGTTTCTTTTCATATGCTTTATCAGTACTGACCGGCGCGATATCCAATCCGGCGCGGCAGCGGGAGCATCCCTGCAGGATCAGGTTCATGCAGGTCACCGGCACTCACGCGTCCTCACCGTTCTCCCCGTCATCGGGCATATCCCACTCTTCCTCATCATCCGGTACGCTCCGCGCCATGACCGCCGGCGTAAAGATCTCCGGATGCTTCTTCCTGAGGATCAGCAGCACCGTGACAGCAACGGCCGTACCGGTGAAAAGCACCAGCGACACCCACTGGGCGGTGGAAAATATCCACGCCTTTCCGCGGATGGCGTCTCCCCGCATGTACTCCAGCAGAAAGCGGATCACGCTGTAGCTTCCGGCGTAGGTCAGAAGGATCACATACCCTCTTTTACCCTTCAGGAACAGGATCAGCAGCACAGCGAACAGGCAAAGCAGCAGCGCCGCCTCCAGCAGCTGCACAGGAAAGCGGGGCACTGTTCCCGCGCTCGTCCACTCATTGGTTTCCGGATAGGTCACCGCCAGAGGGCCGCTGTATTCCATGCCGTAGCAGCAGCCCGCCAGAAAGCAGCCCACGCGGCCCATGGCGTGCCCCAGCGGAATGACCGTCAGCACCGGCCTCATGGCGCTGTCCAGCCGGGCGCCTGTCAGCTTTCTGCCCAGGAAGAACCCCGGAACGCCTCCCAGCAGACCGCCGTAAAACACATAGCCTGTGGAGAACCCCTCCCAGTCAGCCTGGATCAGACGGCGCCAGATCTCCGACAGCGGATAGGTCACCAGGATGTACATCAGTACTGCTCCCAGCAGCGCGCAGACGATGCTGCAAACAGCTATGACGAAAAAATCCGCCGGCCGCAGGCAGCATTTTCTGCTCAGCAGCAGCCCGAGCACAACGGAAACGATCAGCCCCAGGGCCATCATCAGCCCGTAGGACGCGATATGGGTCTCCCCGATCCCGATAAAAGGCAGCATCCTCCGCTCCTCCCGATCTGTGTTTCAGATATGTTATGACGCGTATATGATCCGGACAGGGCGTCAGTCAGTGCAGCGCTGATACGCCAGCCGCTCATCGCCGTTCTCCAGATAAATGATACCGCAGTACGTGAACCCCAGTTTCACCAGCAGATGCTGCATGATGCCGTTGTCCCGGTGCGTATCCACCCGCAGATCCTCACGGAACCCGGCGCAGTGATCCATGATCATCTTCAGCGTGCCGCCGTGCGTTCCGTCCGATCCGATGCGGTGGACCGCCCGGTAGGGCGCCTCTCTCAGCCACCGGCCCTCGTAGATCTTCCTGTAGGTGGGGTCCTCTCCCGGAATGCAGGCAAAAGCGGCGAACGGCTTCCCGCCGTCTTCACACACATACAGGTTTCCCTTTGCAATATGAGCAGAAAGCTCCTCCTCACGGGGCTGTCCGTCCGCCCATTGATGAGGATTGCCGCTTTTTCTCATGATTCCGCGGGCCGCTTCGTATATCCGCAGCAGTTCAGGCATATCCCCCGTAGCGGCGTTTCTGATCAGGATATCGCTCATTTCAGGCACATCTCATTCCGGCCCGCTGCAGAGAGCGGCCGTCTTTCTGTTTCCCTGTTTTTCCGGCAAAGGCCCGGGAAACGCCTGTAATTGTAGCAGACTCCCCCGTGTTTTTCAAGTCTTCCGGATGAACGGAGCACCCCCTGTTTCGCGCTGAATGCGCGTATATGCCGTTCATTCCCGGGATATGATTGTTCTTTAACTGTACATCGCTTGACAGATTGTATACAATCAGGGTAGAATGAACCATCCTTTCAAGGAGGGACCTTTCATGCTGCACTGCTATTACTATTATTATAGCAAGGACCGCCTGAAGCCGGTGTAAGAGATCCGGTTTCTCAGACGGTCTTAACGAGTTTGCGCTTGTTAAGGCCATTTTTATTGCGAATTTCCGGGAGGTCACCATGATTACGAAACTGATCCTTATCTTCGTCTTCTTTGGCATCATGATCGCCGTAGGCATCATGTGCCGCAAAAAGGCCGCCGATGTGCACGGTTTTGTGCTGGGCGGGCGCAATGTCGGCCCCTGGCTGACGGCCTTCGCTTACGGCACCAGCTATTTCTCCGCCGTCATCTTTGTGGGCTATGCCGGTCAGTTCGGCTGGAAGTTCGGCATCGCCTCCACCTGGATCGGTCTGGGAAACGCCATGATCGGCTCTCTGATGGCCTGGGTGCTGCTGGGAAGACGCACAAGGATCATGACCCAGCACCTTTCCTCCGCCACCATGCCGCAGTTCTTCGAGGCCAGGTTCAACAGCAGGTCGCTGAAGCTGATCTCCTCCATCATCATCTTCATCTTCCTCATTCCCTATACCGCTTCCCTGTACAACGGCCTGAGCCGTCTGTTTGAAACGGCCTTCAATATCGACTATACCGTATGCATCATCGTCATGGCCGTGCTGACCGCCGTGTATGTCATTGCCGGCGGATACATGGCCACCGCGGTCAACGATTTCATTCAGGGCATCATCATGCTGTTCGGCATCGTGGCCATCATCGCCTCCGTGCTGAAGATCAACGGCGGCTTCACCGGTTCTCTGGAAGCACTGGCGAATGTCACGCCCGGTGAAGGCGATCCCGCCACTCCCGGCATCTTCGCCTCCTTCTTCGGGCCCGATCCGCTGGGCCTGCTCAGCGTTGTGATCCTCACCTCCCTTGGCACCTGGGGACTGCCCCAGATGGTGCAGAAATTCTACGCCATCAAGAGTGAAAAGGATATCAAAAAAGGCACCATCATTTCCACCGTGTTCGCCGTGATCGTTGCCGGCGGCTGCTACTTCCTGGGCGGTTTCGGACGCCTGTTCCCGGATGCCATCAAGGACGGATTCGACGCGATCATCCCCGCCATGCTGGATAAGCTGAGCCCCGTCATCTTCGGCATCGCCCTGGTGCTGGTGCTCTCCGCCTCCATGAGCACCCTGTCCTCTCTGGTGCTCACCTCCTCTTCCACCCTCACCCTGGACTTCATCCACCCCGTGCTGCTGAAGGGAAAGAGCAGCGAAAAGAAAAATCTGTCCATCATCCGCGTGTTCATTGCCGTGTTCATCCTGCTCTCCGGCGTCATCGCCATCATCCAGTACAAGCTGAACCTGGCCTTCATCGCTCAGATGATGGGCCTGTCCTGGGGCGCTCTGGCCGGTTCCTTCCTGGCCCCCTTCCTGTACAGCCTGTACTGGAAGCGCACCACCAAGGCCTCCTGTATCGCCTGTTTCATCTGGGGTTCCCTGCTGATGATATGCAATATGCTCTTCAAGAGCGCCTTCCCCGCTTTCCTCCAGAGCCCCATCAACTGCGGCGCCTTTGCCATGCTGGGCGGCATGATCATCGTGCCGGTCATCAGCCTGATCACCCGCAGGCCCGATGCGCAGCACGTCGAAAATGTGTTCAGCTGCTACAATAAAAAGGTCGTCACCAGCATCACCAATGTGCTGGACAGGGATGATTCAGAAACCGCGGATTGATCCGGTCCCGTCTGTACCCGCATTTCAGCAAATACAAAAGGGCACGGTGCGAAAGCCGTGTCCTTTCTGTTTCCTCCGGTCATTCCCTCCCCGTTGCGTGCCGCGGCGCGCGGATGCTATAATAGGTTCAGGCCGGGAAGGATCAACCCGGCGGATAAATGAGAGGATGTTTATGATACAGATCGTTCAGCTGAAAGACAGCACGGAAAAGACGGCGGCAGCCCGGCAGATCCTGGAAGCCCTGCAGGACTGGTTCGGCATCCCGGAAGCCCGGGAGGAATACATTTCAAACAGTGCGGATCTGATCTTTTTCTGCGCGCGGGATGATGAAAAGGATGACCTGCCCGTCGGTTTCCTTTGCCTGAAAGAAACGGGGAAGGACACGGCGGAGCTGCATGTGATGGGCGTTCTGCGGGAATATCACCGCCGCGGCATCGGAAGGGCGCTGTTCAGCGCCGCCCGGAAACGCGCCGCGGAGAGCGGATACTCCTTTATGCAGGTCAAGACCGTGCAGATGGGCAGATATGAGGACTATGACCGCACCAATCTGTTCTATCAGTCTCTGGGGTTCAAAGAATTCGAGGTGTTCCCTCTCCTGTGGGATGAGGCGAATCCCTGCCAGATCTATGTGATGTCGCTCAGATAAACCTTTTTATTCTGCGGTTCGCAAACGGCAGGCAGCCTCCCGTTCGAGACAGCGTATGATGCGGAATACAGCATATACATGAATATACGGAAAACAGAAAAGCGGGCAGCGCGTTCAGCGCTGTCCGCATTTTTTCTGATAAAATACTGCCGGTGAAGGGATCCCGTCTCAGGCTCCATCCGGGAAATCTCCTTCAAATAATGTCCGCTGCATGCCGGGCCCGGCTACACCGTCCTGAGTGTACCCCTTCTTCTTCTGATACTTCTTTACAGCCTCGGTCGTTTCACTGCCGTAGTAGCCGTCCACAGCTCCGCTGTAGAGACCTTCATCCTTCAACGCCTTCTGCAGCTTCTTGACCAGATCCCCATAGTTGCCCTCGCGCAGGGTCACATATTTTCCGTTGGGCGCGGGCGTTACCAGTTTATAGGGATTGGGGTCGGGAGTCGCGGTATGCATGGGTGTCTTGGTAGGCTTGGGAGTATTGGTAGGTTTAGGAGTTTTTGTTTTCTTGGGCGTAGCCGTTATCTTAGGGACCGCCGTACCGCTGGCCTTCACGGCGTGAGAATCGAACAGCTTTTTCAGTGTCGTTTCATTCACCGTTCCGGTCACAGGCAATCCGTTCTTCTGCTGGAATGTCCTCACAGCGTTTCTGGTGGCCGTTCCGTAATATCCGGTGGGGCTGACCGTCAGATAGCCGAGCTTTACCAGCTGGGTCTGGATGGCGGTCACATCATCGCCTTCATCGCCGTACTGATAATCAGAACCGATCATGCCTTCCGACTTGCTCGTTTTCTTGGCGGAGGCGGAGTACAGCTTGGTGAGTGTCAGTTCGCCGGCCACACCGTCCGTATAGGAACAGTTGCGGTCCTGGAAGGCTCTTACAGCCTTTTCGGTGGTCTCATCGAAATGACCTGTCGGCTTGCCAGTAAGATAACCCAGAGAGATCAGACGCTGCTGCATCTGCTTGACCTTCGCGCCGGAATCGCCCAGTTTCAGCCATACATTCTTGAAGGAGCTGGGATTGGGCGTTGCCGTCTTCTTGGCGGTAGGCGTAGCAGTCTTCTTCGGGGTGGGAGTCGCGGTCTTCTTCGGAGTGGCGGTGATCTTCTTCGTGGGCGTTGCGGTCCTCTTCGGAGTGGCTGTCCTCTTCGGGGTCGCAGTCTTCTTCGGAGTAGGAGTGGCAGTCTTCTTCGGGGTCGTCTTCTTCGGAGTGGCCGTCCTCTTCGGGGTGGCGGTGATCTTCTTCGTAGGCGTTGCGGTCCTCTTCGGGGTGGCCGTCTTCTTTTTGGGAGTCGCGGTCTTCTTCGGAGTGGCCGTCTTCTTTTTGGTGGGGGATGCGGTAGGCCGCTTGGTGGCCGTTGCCTTGTTCAGCTTGGCCAGCGTCTCATTGCCGGCCTTGCCGTCCACCGTCAGCCCGTACTGGGCCTGGAATTCCTTTACAGCCTTCTCGGTAGCTTCACCGTAATCACCGTCCACGCTGCCATTATAGAAGCCCAGCTTCTTCAGCTTGGACTGCAGCGTACGCACAGCCTGGCCGTTGGCGCCCCGTTTCAGAGACTTGGGGGTGCCGGTGGGTGTCGGGGTGACCACCGTCATGTTGGTGGATCCCGGGGTCGATCCGCCTGCCGGTGTATTCGAAGGCACAGGCGTCACAAAGCCCGCGGGCTGGCCCGTGGAAGGCGGATTGGTGACCCTGTATACTGTGGGTTCCGGGGTCACGACGGGAACATATACAGTGGGGATATTCGCCCGGGCGGTCGTAGCCACAGGCGGGATATTCCCCTGATTTCCGGCCGGTTTATCGGCGTCATCAGGAGAGTAAACGCATCCGCACAGCATCACCATCGCAGCAAGCAGTGAAATCACCGCAAGGATCCATTTTCTTGCCGCTCTCTCTTTCATCGTTCATCCTTCCTCTCGATTTCCTGTATTGAAAATGAAGTATCATTCGTTGCGGGGATAGTTCCAGACGCGGAAGCCCAGCGCCGCCGCGCTGTCCGTGTTCGGTTTGTTATCGTCTATAAACAGGCTTTTCTCCGGCAGGATATCGAAGCGCCTGCACAGCAGCCTGAAGATCTCCGGATCGGGCTTCGCCAGTTTCTCATCCGCCGAGCAGACATATCCGTCAAACAGCGAGAAAAAGGGGAACCTTCTGTAAGCGCGGCTGAAGGAGGGCTGGGGATAATTTGTCAGCAGATACATCCGCTTTCCCATCCGTTTCAGTTCCTCCAGGTCACGGGTGAGGGGCAGGGGCTCCATATACTCGTGAAAATGCTCCACAAAATACAGGATGTCCTTTTCTCCCCCCGGCACGCCGGCGATCCCGGCGATATCCCGGGCAATGTCCTCATTGTCCTCCCGGCCCAGATCGAACCTGCCCCAGTGCCAGTCCTTTCTTCCGAAGGCGGTGCGGAACAGCTTCTCCCCCCGCTCCCCGGGGAAAAAGAACGGAGCGAAGTACTGCGGATCCCATCTGAGCAAAACGCCGCCGATATCGAATACCAGCGTATCACACTCAAGAAATCTGCTGTCCACGGTACAAACCCCCATTCTTATAGAGCATACCATACTTTTGTCCGGAATACAACCTTTTTTTCTGCTTCAGCTGCAGCAGTCCGCCCGCGTCCGGCCGCGATGATCTGCAGGCCAGGCGGCAGAAGAGAGCATCCTCCGCTACTTGTGATATCTCTCCCCCGCGCCGATCTTGGCGCCCCGGTACAGCTGCTCCAGCAGCATCACCCGCGCCAGCGCGTGGGGAAACGTCATTTTTGACATGCTCAGCCGGTCATCCGCCCGCTTCAGCACCTCATCGGAAAGCCCCAGAGAACCGCCGATGACATACACCCTTCTGGCGCCGGTCTGTTCATCCGCTTTCATCCTTTTCGCCAGTTCCGGGCTCTCCACCTGGGGCCCCTCGATGCACAGGGCGCATACCCGGTCACCCGGACGGATCCTGGAAAGAAGGGCTTTCCCCTCCTTCTCCTTCACCTGCTCCCGGTCCGCGTCCGACGCGTTGGCGGGCTCCGGCAGGTCGGGCACCTCGATCACTTCCAGCTTCACATACCGCTGCAGCCGCTTGACATACTCGCCGGCGGCATCCTGCCAGAACTTTTCCTTCAGTTTTCCCACACACAGTATCGCGATGCTCATGGCAGGAACCTTTCTCCCGCTTCCGTCAGGTCTTCAGCCACAAAGTCCACAAAGGGGGCGTATTCCTCCCGGTAGGGGATCATATCGGGCACCATGCACACGGTCATCCCCGCCGCCCGTCCCGCGCGGATGCCGTTGGTGCTGTCTTCCAGCACCAGACATTCCTCCGGGGGTACTCCCAGTTTTTCAGCCGCCAGAAGAAAGATATCGGGCGCGGGCTTGCTGCGGACCCCCGCGGGGCCGCCCACCAGCACATCAAAATACTCTGTGATATGCTGACTGCCCAGATACAGCCGCACATATTTTTCAGGCGAGGAACTGGCCACCGCGCAGGGGATCTCCTGTTCCTTCGCCTTTTTCAGCAGCTCCAGGGCGCCCTTCTTCAGGGGGATCAGCCCCTGCTTCGCCTTCTCCGTCATTCCCTCGGCAAATCCCTGATACAGCAGATCCACATCGATACCGGGCACCCGTTCCCGGTAGATGGCTTTTCCGGCCGGAGCCGTGGCGCCGAGGGTGGCAATGACCACATCATCCGTCAGGATCTTTCCCTGTTTCAGGGCGGCTTCCTTAATCACTTCCATGCCCAGCCGCTCGCTGTCAAACAGCAGTCCGTCCATATCAAAGATGATCCCGCGCACCTTGCTCCACACTCCTCATTACAGGGTAATCTGAATAATTCTCCATATTGTTACAAATTTCCTGCAAAGCGTAAGAAATTTGAAATATTTTCGTTCCGGTTTATTGACACTGCTCTCTTGTCCTGCTATGATTATCCCGGAAGTGTCCTCTCCGCCGTATATATAAGGCAGGAAGAGCAAATTGTTCCCGGCGCACGCCATCAGGAGGTGCAATATGGATACCGTGAAGACAGACAACCGTCCCATTCTGGCGCTGATGTATGATTTCGATCACACCCTCAGCCCGCGGGACATGCAGGAATACGCTTTCATCCCGGAGCTGGGCATGGAGTGCAACGATTTCTGGGATCTGTGCCAGGAAGTGGGCAAGCGCTACAATATGGACAGCATCCTGGCCTACATGTATGTGATGCTGAAGGAAGGCAAGAAGCGGGGCATGAAGCTGGACCGCGGCACCTTCAACCGTCAGGGAGCCAGAGTGGAGCTGTTTGAAGGCGTGGATACCTGGTTCGACCGGGTCAACGCCCACGGCGAGGCGCTGGGCTTTCAGGTGGAGCACTATATCCTTTCCTCCGGACAGAAGGAGATCATCGAAGGCACCCCCATCGCGGATAAATTCAAGATGATCTACGCCGCCGAGTATGTGTACAGCGAGGAGACCGGCGAGCCCGAATGGGCGGCCATGGCGGTGAATTACACCAGCAAGACCCAGTTCATCTACCGCATCAACAAGGGCATCCTGGATGTAACGGACAACAAGCGTCTCAATGAGCACACGCCCCACGACATGCGCCGCGTGCCCTATACCAATATGATCTATATCGGCGACGGAACGACCGATATCCCCTGCATGAAGCTGGTCTCCACCCGCGGCGGACATTCCATCGCGGCGTATACCGGTCAGCGCAACAGGGTGGTCAACGATATGCTCATCCACGGCCGTGTGCAGTTCGTGGCCCCCACGGATTACAGAGAGGGCGGCGAGATGGAGCAGATCGTGTTCTCCATCTTCGATTCCGTTGCCGCTGAAAACCGCAATATCGTGCTGAACAGAAAGCAGCTGGACGAGGCGCTGGCCTTCAACGGATGACAGATCCCGCTGCAGGATAGGCACAGCCTATACATACGAAAACAGGACCGCCGCGAGGCAGTCCTGTTTCTTTTCTCTTCAGGCCCGCGATCAGCCGAAGGGATAGTAGATGAACGCCAGATAGACCAGATCGCCCGCTTCATCGATCTCGAACTCGGCATAGAACTCGTTCCTGCCGAAATCGCTGAACCAGCCCTCCAGATCCTCCACGCGCACGTTCTCAACGGGATTCATCACATCGGCAGGCATCCAGATCTCGCAGTTGTCAGCCAGACCCATGACCCTGATATCCCCGTAGTCAAAGCCGATGAAATCGGGATCCAGTTCATCGTCCATATTGATGGTGCCGAAGCAGCCCTGAACGCACACGCCGCTGTCGATGCCTTCATCCGTATTGGAGAAGATGTCGACAACGCGAAGGCGGTCATAACCGTTGGGATTGAGCTGCATAGCGGCTTCAGTGGGGCCGTTGTAGACGACCTCTGCCAGCGCGCAGGAGCACAGGAGCATCAGCGCGGCCAGCAGGCATATCGCTTTCTTCATTTTGTTTCCTCCGTATCGATCGATTTCGTTCACCGCCAAAGGGCGGGTGATTCTCTATTTCTACCTTATTCCGGGAATTCCTGCACAAAAACAGGCTCCGCGCGGTAATTTACATATGTTACAAAGCAGCGTCCGGCGCGGCCGTCTCCATTTCCTTTTCCCGCCTTTTCAGTTCCCTGTACATGCGGATCCCCAGCGGCACAGCCAGCAGGAAGGAGAACATATCCGCCATGGGCTGGGCCAGATACACGCCCCAGATGGACGGCGTGATGATATGGGGCAGGATCAGCACAACGGGAATGAACATCAGTCCCTGCCGGGCGACAGCCAGCAGCGTGGCGCCCACCACGCGCCCGATATTCTGATACAGCATGTTGGTAACGGTGACCACCGCCATCAGGGTGAAGGTGCAGTACTGGCAGCGCATGGCAACAGCGCCGAACCGCACCACATAGGGATCATCGCGGAACAGCCTCACCAGCGGCTCCGCCAGGATAAACCCGGCAACGGAGAGCACCGCCAGCACGCACAGGCCCACCTTCAGGCAGAAGACATACGCCCGGCGCACCCGGTCATACTTCTTTGCTCCCCAGTTGAAGCCGCACACCGGCTGGAAACCCTGACCGAAGCCGAGCACCGCGGAGAAGCAGAAGCTCATGATCTTGCTGACCACGGAGAAGGCCGCCACCGCCGCGTCGGACAGCGTTTTGCTCACGCCCTCCGCCGCGCTTCCGGAAAGGCCCATCCATACCGCGGTCTCCTCCAGCGCGCCGGCATTTCCCGCGGCGCTGTTCAGGCACAGCACGGCAATGCTGCCCAGCCCCTGCCGGAACAGGCTGGGAGCGCCGCCGATGAAAATATTCTTGTAGAAGTAAAAGTTCGGGCGGAAATTGCGCAGGCGTATCTTCAGGCTGTCGCTGCGCAGCGTGCCGATAAACAGGATGCCGCAGCTGACGAACTGGCTGATGGCGGTAGCCAGGGCGGCGCCCGTCACCTCCATGCCGAAAGCGAAGATGAAGAGCGGATCCAGCGCGCAGTTCAGCACGGCGCCGGATACCAGCCCCACCATGCTGAACACCGCGTTCCCCTGGAAGCGCATCTGATTGTTCAGCACGCAGCTCATGCACATGAAGGGCGCGCCGATGAGGATCACGCGCAGATAATCCCCGGCATAGCGGACGGTATCCCCGCTCACCATATCGCCGCGGGCGCCCAGCACATGCAGGATGGGCGCTTTGAACAGCGTGCCGCACAGCAGGATGACTCCGCCGAAAAGCAGGGCGCTGATGCTGCCCACGGCAGCCATCCGCTCGGCCTCATCCGTCTTTCTGGCGCCCAGCGCCCGGGAAATGAAATTGCCCGAGCCCTGTCCGAAAAAGAACCCGAACGCCTGTATGATGGTCATGACAGGGAACACCAGCCCCACGCCCGCGGTGGCGGCGGTGCCGATCTGCCCCACAAAGAAGGTGTCCGCTATGTTGTAAAGCGCGGTCACCAGCATGGAAATGATGGTGGGGATCGCCATGCGGCACACCAGCTTTTTTACGGAACCGGTGGTCATCCTGATATATTTCTGTGTCTGCTTATCCTGCGCCGTCTCAGGCATGATACTGACCTTCTTTTTCACGATATCGCGCTTCCCCGCCTTTTCACAGGACAGCCGGAAAGCCTGAACAGGCATATTTTACCACAGAACCCGATTTCCCGCAAATCCTCTTGTCAAAGCGCCGGAAATGCGTTATGATGGCCCTGAACAAACATGAAAAGGAATAACGGATATGCGCATCATCGAACTGGACAGGGATACATATAAAGGACAGCGGCTTCTTTTTTCCTACGATTCCTTCGGCGTATGGAAGGCCGTTGAAACAGAGAACAGCGGCACCGCTTTCGGCTTCCGCTATGAATACGAGCGCTGCCCCCGCATCCACAGGGAAATGGAAATGGGGCTGTTCCGGGACGATCTGAAAGATCCCCGGGTATTCGCCGTTCTGGAGGATCAGCAGCTGCCGGCCCTGATGGAAGTGAGCGCGGAATGGAACGAGCGGCTCCGGATCAGCTCCCTGCTGGTGCTGGAAGGCTACCGCCGCCGGGGCTACGGCGGGCTTCTGATGACCAAGGCCAAGGAGATCGCGCGCAAGCTGCACTGCCGGGGCCTGGTGCTGGATGTGGAAAGCTGCAACAGCGGCGCTGTCGCGTTCTTTCTGGAGCAGGGGCTCCGCTTCACAGGCTGCGATCTTACCTGCTACACGAATCAGTGGACAGAAGAGCATGAGACCCGTCTTGAAATGGGGATGATACTGTGAGCAGAAAAGACACCGATGTCCTGAAGCAGATCGAAAAAGCGGGAAAGGGCGCCGCGCGCAAAAAGAAAGCCCCCGGCAAATCCGCCCCCATCCTCATCACCGGGTTTGACCCTTTCGGCGGGGAGAAGGTGAATGCCGCCTGGGAAGCGGTGAAAGCGCTGCCTGACGGGATCGACGGCGTTGTGCTGCAGAAAGTGTGCGTACCCACCGTTTTCGGAAGGTGCGCGGATGTGCTGAGAGAGGCGGCCCTCCGCATGGACACGCCTCCCCGCATGATCCTGATGATCGGGCAGGCAGCCAGCAGGGCGTCCGTAACACCGGAAATGGTCGCGCTGAATATCCGCTGCGCCCCGATCCCCGATAACGACGGCATCATGCCCCGCGGGCAGTCTGTCCTTCCGGGCGGAGAAAACGCCCTGTTCTGCCCTCTTCCGCTGATAAGGATCGCTGATGAACTGAAAGAGGAGGATCTGCGTGTCTCCCTCTCCTTCCATGCCGGCACCTTCGTGTGCAACGATCTGTATTATTCCGCGCTGGCGGAATTCACTCCGCGCGGCATTCCCTGCTGCTTCATCCATGTGCCTCTCATGAGAGGGCAGTCCGAAGACCCGTATTTCTGCGTTGATCCGGAAGTCATCATGAAAGCGCTGAAGAGGCTGATACAGAAATTTCTGGAATACACGGAACGGCCCGAGCAGACGGATATCTTCCGCGATCTGCCGTTCTGAGAAAGCGCAGACAGGAAACGTCCGCGCAGATCAGGGCCGGTTCACGGCATACAGAAAGGCTCCCCCGGATCATCTCCGGAGGAGCCCTTTATTCATCGCAATTATTCAGCCTTGGGGTATACGCTGACCTGCTTGTCAAACTTACCCTTGCGCTCGAACTTCATGATGCCGTCGGCCTTGGCGAACAGGGTATCATCCTTGCCGATACCTACATTCAGACCGGGGTATACGCGGGTGCCGCGCTGACGGACCAGGATGTTGCCGGCCAGAACGAACTGACCATCGGCACGCTTGGGTCCGAGGCGTTTGCTTTCGCTGTCGCGGCCGTTACGGGTGGAGCCCATACCTTTTTTATGGGCAAAAAGCTGCAGATTGAGCTTCAACATGTTTTTCTTCCTCCGTTATTCATTTTCATTGGAGCAAATCAGACGGACAAATGCGGGATAGCTCTCCGATATGTCCCTGAGGCCCTGCACCATGCTTTGCAGGATGATCTGCGCGTCATGGTTTTCCGTGTCAGGCAGCCGGGCTTCCAGCGATCCGTCCTTCACCTTTACTTCCGGTGTCACCTTCGCCACTGTTTCCAGGGCGTTGACAGCGGTCTGAGTGAGGGCGGAGACGGCGGCACATACGATGTCGCTGCCTTCTTCGGCATATCCCGAGTGACCCTTGCAGGTGAACCCCGTGATCCTGCCGTCCTTGCTGCTTACGCGGATAGTGGTCATCTTACGCCTTGATACCGGTGATCTCTACCTGAGTGAAAGGCTGACGATGGCCGGCCTTGCGGCGGTAGTTCTTCTTGCTCTTGTACTTGAAGATAACGATCTTTTCGCCCTTGCCGTGACGAATGACTTTGCCCAGAACTTCCACATCACTCAGAGTGGGGTTGCCCACCTTGACCTGGTCGCCGGAAAGCATGAGCACGGGGAAGGAAACGATGTCGCCCTCCTGATTGTCGAGCTTCTCGATGTAGATGGTGTCTCCCTCAGACACGCGGTACTGTTTGCCGCCGGTAGCGATGATAGCATACATTATGGCAGCACCTCCTTAAATAAATTCTACTCGCCGGGATTCCCAGGAAGGAAAGGATGGCATCTTTCAGCCACGGGGCCATGCGCAGGCATGTTAAAAGCCTCACCCGAGCGGTTGCCGAGATAATATAGCACATTCTTTTTGTCCCGTCAATACCTTTTTGGTGAAAAGCCCCGATTTATCGGGAGTTTCACCCGTATTTCACGGTTCCGGACGTTCTTGCGGTCCGTTCAGGACGGAAATCCCGGATTCCCGGCATCACCGCGCGCTGTCATCTTTACAATCCGGGCCTGTTCCTATATAATGAGCGCGAACAGACCGGAGCAGGGACGAACACATGCCCGGTCACAAAAACGATATTCAGGGAGGCTTTCCGTGACGCAGAAAAATGAATGGGCCAAGCGCCCGCCCATGGGCTGGAACAGCTGGGACTGCTACGGCGCCGCCGTGCGGGAGGATGCCGTGCGCGGCAACGCCGAGTATATGGCAAAATATCTGAAACCCTTCGGCTGGGAATATGTGGTGGTAGACATCCAGTGGAGCGAGCCGGCAGCCGACGGCTGGGCATATCACAACTTCACGGAGCTCGATATGGATGAGTACAGCCGTCTGATCCCGGCAGTAAACCGTTTCCCCTCCTCCGCCGGCGGAAAGGGGTTCGCGCCGCTGGCGGAATATGTGCATTCCCTGGGGCTGAAATTCGGCATCCACATCATGCGCGGCATCCCGAGGCAGGCTGTGCACCGCAATACCGCCATCGAGGGCACCTCCGCCACCGCCCGGCAGATCGCCCAGCAGTTTTCCATATGTCCCTGGAACACCGATATGTACGGCATTCAGCCCACGGAGGACGGGCAGAAATACTATGACAGCATCTTCCGTCTGTACGCCTCCTGGGGCGTGGATTATGTGAAGGTGGATGATATCTCCAATACCGAGTTCAAGCCTCACGATCCCTACAGTGCCGAAAAGGAGATCGAAATGATCCGCAGCGCCATCGATGCCTGCGGACGGCCCATCGTGCTGAGTCTGTCCCCCGGCCCCGCGCCGCTGGACCACGCATGGCATCTGTGCGCGAATGCCAATATGTGGCGCATGACAGGCGATTTCTGGGACGGCTGGCAGCAGCTTTACAACACCTTTGAGCGCTGTGAGAAATGGGCGCCGTATGTGGGAAACGGCTGCTGGCCGGATTGCGACATGCTGCCCCTGGGCCTGCTGATGGCACAGGATCCGGAAGCCGCGCATATGACCCGGTTCACCCGGGATGAGCAGATCACGCTCATGTCGCTGTGGTGCATCTTCCGCTCCCCCCTGATGATGGGCGGCGAAATGCGGCAAAACGATGAATTCACGCTCTCCCTCCTTACCAATGAAAAGGCGCTGAAGATCAACCGGACGGGTACGGAACCACATCTGCTCTTCCGGACAAAGACCGGCACCGCATGGGCCGACACCGCGGAGGACGGCACCCGCTACATTGCCCTGTTCAACCTGAGCAGCAGGCAGACAACGGTCCGGGCTTATTCCGGCGCCGGTGCCGGCACCGTCTTCACAGACGCCTGGACCGGGAAACAGGCCGTTGCGGATCTGGACAGTTCAGTTTGTTTCCGGCTTCCTGTCCACGGCGCCGCGCTGCTGTACGCGGAAGCATAAATACGAAAACTGAAGATCGCGGCAGATCCGCTTCATGCGGAAAAAAGCGGCCTTCCGGGATGTTCATCAGATGATGTCCGTCCGCCGGAAGGCCGTTTTCTGTGTCTTTCTTTCAACTGTTTATGTATTCTTCCGTTTCCGTGTCCCTGTCCGGCCCGCCTTCTGTGACATTCCCGGCAGGCCGCGCGGCGTCATATGCGCCCGCAGGATCATTCCCGGCTCAGGTTCTTCCTCAGCCCCTTGGGATAATGGTTCTTCATTATCCCTTCCGAGATCTTTC
This sequence comes from Clostridiales bacterium, assembly GCA_017577285.1. Lineage (GTDB taxonomy): Bacteria > Bacillota > Clostridia > Christensenellales > Aristaeellaceae > ZC3RG03. Next base: position 5,604 of record PITV01000015.1, on the reverse strand, counting down.
CCCAGCCCAGCTGCAGCCCCCGGTATACCGGCGTGCAGTAGCCGTTCATGTCTCCGTCCGGGAACCGCATCCGCGAAACATCCACTGTTTCCCCCCTGAGATAGGCGCAGGCCTGCTCCAGACTGAGTTCAGCCTTTCTGCGGCAGCTGACGGCATGAGAAAGGGCATGATCGGGCACGAACACCTTTCCCCGGAATTCTCCCAGATGGATGCCGCATCTCAGCACCCGGATGCCCTTGAGGGGCGGGAGCGGCTGTCCGGCCGGCAGATGCACCGCACGCCCCATGAACAGGCCGTCCGCGGAGAGCTTCTCTTCCAGATACTGCCCGGCAAACTGTTCCCACAGCCGCTGCTGTTCTCTGTCGAGGGGTATGATATCCCCCGCCGGAGCCCCGCCCCTGCGTCCTTTTCCGGGCCTGTCCGGCCTTTTCCCCTCGTCTTCATATTTCCCGGCATCCGCTTTTTCTTTCCTGAGCAGCGCCACGAAATGCCCCTCTCCGCGCACCTGATCCGGATAAAGGTGCATGCTTCCTTCGCAGCCGCCGATACCGGGCAGCGAGAAGGGCACAAGGGACATGTCCGGATATTTATCCAGAAAACGGGCAATGACGCCCTCATTCTCGATCAGGTTGAAGGTGCAGGTGCTGTACACCATCATCCCGCCGGGCTTCAGCATGGCATAGACACTGTTCAGGATATCCGTCTGCCGTCTGGCGCACAGGGGGGGCGAATCGGGCGTCCACTCGCTCCTCGTTTCAGGATGCCGGCGGAACATGCCCTCTCCCGAGCAGGGAGCGTCCGCCAGGATCTTGTCAAAGGTCTCCGGCCATTTCTCCGCCAGCAGTTCCGGGGAGGCGCTGATGACGATCACATTCCTGCAGCCCACGCGCTCCGTATTGGAGGAAAGGATCTCCGCGCGGGAAGGCACGATCTCATTGGCTACCAGCAGCCCGTCCCGGAGCCGCTGCGCCAGCTGGGTGGTCTTTCCCCCCGGCGCGGCGCACAGATCCAGCACCCGGTCGCCTCTCTCCAGCGGCAGCACAGCCGCCGGCGCCATGGCGCTGGGTTCCTGCATATACCAGGCACCCGCCTCATGAAGGACACCGGCACCCGCCTCCGTTTCCAGCGGCAGATATACCCCGTTTTCACACCAGGGCACACCGTCCCCGGCATCAGCGGGCGTCAGCTGCGTATAGAGCCGGGCGCCCCGACACGGCTTTTCATTGTAGCTTTCTAAAAATGCCGTCCGTCTCTCCCCCAGCTGATCCTCGATCATGCAGAGAAAGGCGTCCGGCAGAGCGGGCACGGCAGGTGCCCTGTTTTCTTTGATCATTCTTCCCCCTTGTGCGGAAAAACGGGTTCATAATAATGCTCCTGCGCATCCCGGGATCCTGACATCACCTGACTGGGATCCGGCTCCTCCTCCGAAAGGCTGCTGCGGATCCTTTCGATCAGGTTCCTTCCCGCCCGGCGGCGCCTGGGCGCGGGCGCGGGCTCCGCCTCCTGGCGCACAGGTTCCGTAAAGACGTACTCGTAGGGAGCGGGATCCTGCTGCGGCGCGAAAGCGGGTTCATGCGGCGGTTCCGGCGTCAGCACGCCCTCGCCCATATCGACACCGTCATTGTATCCCTTTTCAAAGCGGTGTTCATCCGCCCGGCTGGACCATTTCTTCGCCCTTTTGGCCGCCCACAGGCGGTAGGGCTGCCAGCGGATCATCCACACGGCAAAATCAATGACCACACCGGCCGCGCACAGCAGTATCGCCAGCCCCAGCCAGTTGTTTCCCAGCCAGGCCCAGAATGTGCCCGATGTATCGGATGAAAACACATTATAGACCGCTTTGACAAGCGTCTTGATCCAGCCCAGAAGCAGATCGATCAGCGCATCAGCAAATCCGTTCACTCCTGCGCCTCCGTCTCAGCCGGGACAGCCACTTCCTGAGCAGGCTCACCGGAAGCGTCATCACCGGACACATTCTCCTCCGGAGCGGGATCTCCGGGGGCGGGTTCCTCCGCTGCCGGGATTTCCGCGGCCGGCGCTTCCACGCGCACCTTTTCATCCAGAAAGCCTTCCGCCGGCGTTTCCTTTTCAGGTATGCGCTCCAGCACCACCGTCACATTCACAAAATCGATGGCGCGGGTGCTGTTGGGCAGGGTGACCGTGATCCCGGAAGGATCGATCTCATTCCCGTCCTTGTCGAACAGACGGATCCCGCCGATCACGCTCTGGGTCCCCTCCCGGGCTTCCAGAGAGGAAAGATCGATACACGCCTCGATCCTTCTCACGCCGTAGACCAGGCTGTAGGGGCCGTCCAGAGAGACCCTGCCCTCCGGGCTTCTGCTCACTACGCGGTACCCGGCGGGCATGTCGCCGGTCTCCATCACGTTCACGGTGATGGAGTTGCGGGTCCTGTATTCCTCGATAGTCAGCGTGATCTCATCGGTATCCGCTTTCGCGGTGCCGTATTTGCTGTTGACTTCGCACACCAGTTTGACAGACACCTGTTCCCTGGAGCTGCTTCCGTTCTTGCGGATGCTTCCTGTATCGGGACGCACGGTGATGGCGTCCGCCGTCAGCTCGTCATAGTATTTCTGCGGCACACGCACGCGCACCGTCACCGTCATGCCGTCATTCCAGTCTGCGATGATGATGCCCTTGTTCTTCAGGCTGGTCACATAGGTATCCGCCAGTTTGACCGGCACACCGGTAAACACCTTGTCACGGGTGAGGGTGTCATCCTGGGAATAAATGAATCCCCACAGCAGCACCGCCAGCACCAGGCAAACAAGCTTCATCACCCAGTTATTGGTGATGATGCCCCACAGGCGGGAAAAGAAGCCTTTCCCCTTTTTATTCTGATCGGGCAGGATGATCCTTTCCTGCACAGGAGCGGGATTCTGTTCACTCATGCCGGAACACCTTCTTTACACCGGCCACAGCTTCCCTGATCTTCTCCTTCAGCGTGTTCGGCACGGGCGGGAAGATCTCGGTCAGCAGTTTCCTCAGACTGTTTTCATCCAGGTGGCGGGTCAGTTTTCCGTTTCTTGCCATGGAAATGATGCCGGTCTCCTCCGACACGATCAGCACCTTGGCATCCGTCTGTTCGCTGACGCCCAGCGCGGCGCGGTGCCGGGTGCCCAGATCCTGAGAAATGGAGCTGGAATCACTCAGCGTCAGCACGCAGGCGGCTGTCGCCACGCGGGAATTGCGGATGATGACCGCGCCGTCATGCAGAGGGGTATTCGGTTCAAATATATTCTCCAGCAGAGCATCGGAAATATCCGCGTCCACCGGCACGCCGGTCTCCATATAATCCTGCAGACCGGTATTCTGTTCAAACACGATCAGGGCGCCCACACGGCGGGCGGACAGCCTGGTGGCGCAGCGGATCAGTTCGGATACGATCTGCTCGTTCCTGTCCCCGCTGCTGCGGGAATGATCCATATGGGCGCCGCGGCCCAGCTGCTCCAGCGCTTTGCGGATCTCGGGTTGGAACAGCACGATAATCAGCAGCACGCCGTTGTTCAGCACGGTGCGCATCACCCAGTTGAAGGCGGTAAAGCCCAGCATGGCGCTGAGGTAGTTGAGGGCGATCAGGATCGCCAGGCCCTTCATGACCTGTACAGCACGGGTATGACGAGATATCTTCACAAGCCAGTACAGTAGGAACGCCAGCAGAAGAATATCCACAATATCATTCCACCTGGGCTGGTGGGTGATATTCCAGAACACCATTTCCAGTTGTTTCCACAAGTCAGACAATGCTCATTCCCCCGCTTCCGTTGCTCCTGTAAACAGTATACCCGACTTTCCGCCCTCTATCCATCCTTAAGGCGAGATTTTACAATCCCGCATCCGGTCAAATCCGTTTCTCAGCCCTGATGCAGGGGCAGTTCCACGATGAAGGATGTGCCGGTGCCGGGCTCGCTCTCCACCCGGATGGTGCCGGAATGGAGGATCACCAGCTGATGCACGATGGAAAGTCCCAGACCTGTTCCACCGCTCTCGCGGCTGCGGGCCTTATCCACCCGGTAGAAACGGTCAAAAATATAGGGCAGGTTTTCCTTGGGGATGCCGGGGCCGTTATCCGATACCACCAGTTTCGCGTCACGGCCGGAGCGCTGCAGCGTCACCTTGACAGTGCCGCCCTCCTGGGTGTATTTCACGGCATTCTCCATGATATTGTAGACCACCTGGGTCAGCTTGCTCTTATCCGCGTACATATCGCAGGAATCGGACAGGCTGAGCTGCATGGTCTGCTTCCTCTTTTCAACGATGGGCTGCAGACGGTGTTCCGTCTCCTTCACGATGGCCGCCAGCGACAGGCTCTCCCTGTTCAGGCGTATGCTGTGGCTGTCCATGCTCACCAGCGTCAGCAGGTCGGATACGATGGCGCTGAGGCGGTCGATCTCCCTGTCGATATCCGTCAGGAACTCAATGCGCAGCTTCTTTTCCATTTCCGGCTCATAGATCAGGTTTTCGATCAGGATCTTCATGGTGGCCAGAGGCGTCTTCAGTTCATGACTGGCGTTGGAGACGAACTGGTTGCGGCTGTTGTCCAGCGATTCGATCTTTTCCGACATGGAGTTGAACGCCAGGGCCAGCTGTTTCATTTCCCCCGAGCCTGTCACAGGCACGCGGACGGAAAAATCTCCCTTTTCCATGTTCTGGATGGTGCCTGTCAGCTTGCGGATGGGCTTCGTGATGATGTGGGCAAAGAAAAGGCTCACCACCAGCACCACAAAGCAGATGACGGCGTATATGATCAGCAGCTGTTTCTGCAGCTTGTACAGATCCCGCATCATGACGGATACATCGGTGGTCAGCAGCAGGATGCCGTTCTCATCCTCTCCCAGCTTCACGTTCTGGGCATAGAAATTCACCCAACGGCTGGTGTTGCGGAAGAAATAGACCAGCTGCGTGGTCTCCTGCTTTTCGCCGGTATTGGCGTCGTGCACCCCGAAAGCATACCGCTGACCGTTCAGGACGGACCGGGCCTCATCGGGCATGGTGATCAGCTGGCCGGCGGTGTTCTCCTCACCGTCATCCTCCGGCAGATCCCCGCCGCTGCGGCACAGCACCCTGCCGTCATCATCAAGCAGCAGGATGGTGCCCTCCAGGGCGTCTGCCGTCTCTCTGATCAGGCTCTCCGGATCCTCCTCCCGGTTCAGCACCTCGGCGGTCTGCTCGGAAAGGCGGCCCATCAGCAGCTTGTAGGAGGAAATATGCTCCTGATACAAATAGTCGCCGACCGTACCGATCTGGGTGGACGCGATCACAAGGATCGCCAGCCCCGCGATCAGCAGGAAGGCGACAGTGACCCGGAACCGGGTCGAAGAGAAGAAATACTTAATCTTTGTCAGCAAAATAGTAACCCACTCCCCATTTGGTGAAGATGAACTCAGGCTGAGCGGGGTTGCGCTCGATCTTTTCCCTCAGACGGCGGATATGCACGTCCACGGTGCGGGCATCGCCCATGTAATCATATTTCCAAACAGTCTCCAGCATGGTCTCACGGCTGAAGACCTTGCCGCGGTTGGTGACGAAAAGCTGAAGCAGGTCGAATTCCTTGGCGGTCAGACGCACTTCCTTGCCGCCCAGCGT
>PITV01000157.1 GCA_017577285.1 Clostridiales bacterium | reverse complement strand
CTGTACAGCAGTACACCATGGAGGAAGTCCTTGACGCAAAAGAAAAATAGATTCCGCGAAAATTTGTTGTTGACAAACGGGTTTCCTTATGATACAGTTTCCGCAAGCATTCAGGAAAGGAGTGCGTGAAATGCTGAACTGCCGCGTGAACAACTGCATGAATATGTATCCCGCCGTTCGAGTTAATGAATGGACGGGTCATGTTGATGTATCTTTCACCGGGGAAGCGAAGGCATAAGAGCGTATTCTTTTTTCAAAGGATCCTCGCCGGTGAAGGCGGAGGGTCCTTTTATTTTCGGAAGGAGGAGAGAAAAATGGAACACACCGGAACAAAGACCATCGAGACTGAGAGGCTGATTTTGAGAGCGTACCGCCCGGAGGATTACAAGGCGATGTACAGAAACTGGGCGAGCGACCCCGTTGTCACCCGGTTTCTCACCTGGCCTACCCATTCCTCGGATGAGATCACGAAGATGATCGTTGACAGCTGGGTGGAGCGGAATGCAAACCCCGCCAATTACCATTGGGGCATCACCCTGAAAAGCAGTGAGACCGGTGATGAAGTGGTCGGCGATATCGCCGTTGTGCACATGGATGACCGCATCCCTGCAGCCGAGATCGGCTACTGCCTGGGCAGGGCATACTGGGGCAGGGGCATTATGACCGAGGCACTGAAGGCAGTGAAGGAATATCTCTTTGACGCCGGGTTCCTGCGGGTCTGCGCGTGCCACGATGTCTGCAATCCCGCCTCCGGACGGGTCATGGAAAAAGCGGGTCTGAAAGAAGAAGGCATCCAGAGAAAGTCCGGTTTCAACAATACCGGCGTATGCGACATGGTATGGCGCGGAACAGTCCTGGAGGATTATCTGAAGGAGAAAGAAGAGGGAAAATGACATGAAAGAAATGATCGATGAGATCAAACGGCATTATGACGAGGAGCCGAAAAAGGAATGGGACCGGCTGCAGAAAAAGCACCCGGTGGAAAAATACATCACGCTGAAAATGATGGACCGGTATATCAGACCCGGCGACCGTATCCTGGATATCGGCGGCGGTCCGGGACATTACGCCATTCATTATGCCAGACAGGGTCACGATGTGACGCTGGTGGACCTGAGCGGCGGAAATGTCCGTTTTGCAAAAAAGAAGGCTGCACAGTATAAAACACATATTACCGCTATGCAGGGCAACGCGCTGGATCTATCCCGCTTTGCCGATGAAAGCTTCGATATCGTTTTTCTGATGGGCCCGCTTTATCACCTGATGGAGGAGGAGACCCGTCTGCAGGCGATCCGCGAGGCGAAAAGGGTGCTGAAAAAGGGCGGATATCTATTCTGCTCCTTTATCCTCATGTTTGGCGGCGTCATCTATGGCATGCGCGAACTGCCCTGGACGCTGTTCAATGAGCGTGAAAAGCCGCTGTACGAAATCACAGCCAGGGGAGAGGCCGCCAGTTTTGAAAGCTTCACCTACACCTACATGACCACTGTAAAGGAAGCGAAGGCGCACTTTGGGGGCATGGATGATCTGGAACAGGAGAGCATCTTCGGTCAGGAGAGCATCCTGGCGCCTTATATCCACGTGATGGAAGGCGTTTCTAAAAAACTGCGCGAGGCATGGTATGATTACGCGGTCAGATTCTGTGACAAAGAGGAGTATCTGACTCACAGCGAGCATCTGATGATCGTTTGCAGAAAGACAAAATGAACATACAGGACAGGATACGGCCATAAAGATCCTGCAGAACGGGAGGAATGGAAAGATGGACAGCTTTGCCGATGAGAGAGATATCAGACTGCTGGAAAACGACAGGTATACCTTCTTTGTTCTGAGCCGCATTGTCGGCGGGCCCTGCCGTCTGCTCCTGACAGATCATGAACGGCTGATCATCTGCTATACGGGAGATCCCTATCCCGTATGGATCTGGACAAGAGACGGTGCCGCGGAGGAGGAACTGGAAAGGGCATATGCCGCCGCTGACGGACAGGGACTGCTGAACGGTGAATATCACTTCAACCTGAAATACGACCTGGCGGAATACTTCATCCGGCGCGGAAAGGCTGAAGGAAAGAAATTCAGGATCAAAACCAACATGTTTGCCTATGACAATCCCCGGTCAGCGGCTCCGCATAAGCGTGCTGACGGATATCTGCATACCTGCACGACGGAGGATACAGATGAACTCGTTGATCTGATCGAACAGTTCCATAATGAGACTGTTGACAGGCAGGACAGGAATGCCTACCGGCAGCAGGCGGCGGTCTTTATCGGTTCGGGACGGATGTTTTTCTGGAAGGATCAGGCGGGACGCACTGTTGCCTGCTGCAAGTATGCTCCGTCCAACGGTCTGGCTTCTGTTAACCTGGTCTACACGAAGCCTGAATTCCGCAGGAAGCACTACGCGGAGAATCTGGTATATCAGGTGACTGTGAAGGCAGCGGAGGAAGGACTTCTGCCGATGCTTTACACGGACGCGGACTATGCCGCCTCCAATGCATGCTACATGAAGATCGGATACATTCCGCGGGGCGGGCTCTGCACGCTGGCGGCGGAATAAGGAACATCCGCGCAACAAAAAAACAGGCTGCCGGTCTGCCGCCTGTTCATTGTCCGGTGTCATATCCGGCCTGCGCTTTCCGCGCGCCGGATCATGTGCACCGGTTTTTATTTATCTTCATAATGTATGATTTTACACACGCACCAGCACTACGCCGATCAGCGTGCCGATCAGCACAAATGCGCCGGGCGCCTTGGATTTCCACATCAGGAAAGATTCCGGAAGCAGTTCGCCGAAGACCACATACAGCATGGCGCCGCCGGCGAAACTCTGGGAGAGGGACAGCCACACGGGACTGATCAGGCCGAGGGAATATCCGATGGCCGCGCCGATGATCGTGGGAATGCCGGAAAGCGCGGTGATCAGGATGGCTTTCCATGGCTTTGTGCCGCCGGAAATGAGGGGGACGGAAACAGACATGCCCTCCGGAATGTTATGCAATCCGATGACGATAGCCACGATGAACCCGGCGCCGCCGACGATGGTGCCGGCATCACCGGCATAGGAAGCGCCGATGACCATGCCTTCGGGAAGATTGTGCAGGGCGATGGCGGCGGCCATCACGACGCCTGCGATGAACAGATCACGGTTTCCGGTGCCCTTCTTTTTCATGTGCATCTCATAGTGGTCCGCGTGGATCAGCTCATCCAGATCATCAGCAGTCTTGGGATGCAGAGAGTCGATGTGCTGTACCTCAGGGTTGGTTTTTTTATCGATGATCTTATTCAGCAGATAAATGATCAGGTATCCGGCCAGAACCCCCGCCACCACCAGCATCAGCGGCATATCCTTTTCCGCGCCTTCCGGCCGGAAGGAATCCGGGATCAGTTCAAAACAGACGACTGCCAACATGACGCCGCCGGCGAAGGCCAGCAGCAGGCTGACTACTTTGGAAGACTCCCTCCGGAGCACGGCACCGACGACACCGCCGAAACCCGTTCCGAAAACACCGGCAATGGCAGTGATCACAATGACCCATCCGAAAACGCTCATAAACAACTCCGATCCGGTCAGCCGCGGCTGACCATATGCAATTTATACCCCTGAGGGCGAAAAGTCAAGCGTTCTGACGGAAAAAAGTACCTGAAATGTCGCACTGTTTTCACCTTACAGCCGGCATGATATATTGAACGGCACAAAAAAACACCGGTTTTCGACCGGTGCTTTCTGGTGCGCCATCAGGGACTCGAACCCGGGACACCCTGATTAAGAGTCAGGTGCTCTACCAACTGAGCTAATGGCGCATATAATGTGGAGCGGGTGATGGGAATCGAACCCACATAGCCAGCTTGGAAGGCTGGAACTCTACCACTGAGTTACACCCGCAAATGGAGCGGTAGACGAGGCTCGGACTCGCGACCTCCACCTTGGCAAGGTGGCGCTCTACCAACTGAGCTACTACCGCATACCGGGAAAATACTGGTGCGGACGAAGAGACTTGAACTCTTACGCCTCTCGGCACCGGAACCTAAATCCGGCGCGTCTGCCATTCCGCCACGCCCGCGTCGTGAAATGTCGGCGTTTCCCCAGGGGGATGGTGACCCATCGGGGACTCGAACCCCGGACACCTTGATTAAAAGTCAAGTGCTCTACCACCTGAGCTAATGGGTCATGTTTGGCTGGGGTGGCAGGAATCGAACCTACGAATGAGGGAGTCAAAGTCCCTTGCCTTACCGCTTGGCTACACCCCAACGGTGGCTGCCATCCGATTGGAAAAAAGTGGGGTGGGTGGTGGGACTCGAACCCACGGCCTCCAGAGCCACAATCTGGCGCTCTAGCCAACTGAACTACACCCACCATGCATGGCGCGCCTGAAGGGATTCGAACCCCCGGCCCACGGCTTAGAAGGCCGTTGCTCTATCCGGCTGAGCTACAGGCGCATCGAGCATCGTTGCCGGGGCCACTCTTGTGGTAAGAGCATCCCTGCTGACAATGCAATATATTAGCATAGAAGAATTTGACTGTCAAGCACTTTTTTACAGTTTCCAATGCCGAAATTGGCTGAAAGTTCTTCCTGACGCGCGAAGGCGGATCTGCGCCGGTGACGCTGCGCGGCAAACGGCTGGAATCGAAAGCCGTGTATCTGCCGGTATGCTTTCCTGTTCTCTGCCGGCTGATCTGCCTCCCTGCATCCCTTGACCGCGCGCCGCCGGGCGGGTATAATAGACGCATCACGGAAAGAAAACGGAGGAAACGGTCATGCGTTGCTCATCCTGCGGAAAGGAAATGCCGGCACAGGATCTGGCTTTCTGCCCCTATTGCGGAATGAAACTGGAGACGGCTGCCGAAACTGAAAAGAGCGCGGCGAACGCCGGGACGGCAGGTGTCATGGATGATAAAACGCGCTCTGCAATGATGCGTGATCTGCTCAAAGCGCAGCAGGAGACCAATCTGTACAAGCGGAAGGAACTGCTGCTGAAACTGCGCGGGTGTTATCCCGACTGTTTTGAAGTGGAGCAGGAGCTGCTGTTTATCGGGAATCCCCGCAGGAATAAAAAGAACGCTGTGGACTATTTCATTATCAAGTGCTATCTGCTGGACATCTATCTGCATCCAGGCAATTTCACCGATGAAATTCGCTCCTCCTGCCGGGAGGAGATCTTCGGGGACGAGCAGCTGGCGCGCTGTGCTGCTCTTTCCGGAAAGGGAGAGGGATATACGGAGGAATACCTGAAGCGGCTGTGCGGGGAATATGTGAGCCTGTTCCTGCAGGGCTCTGCCGAATACGGGCGCGGCTTTTTCGGACTTTTCCGGGACCGTCACCCCGAGCAGACACTGGCGGTGCCTGTCGGCACGATCCTTGCCAATATCAGCGCCGATGGGCAGCTTTCGCCGGAGCACAGGGCGATGCTCAGCCGCTGCATGTATGAGGCCTTCTCCGGAACGGTGAACGGAAAGACGCTGCATCTGGACGCGAAACTGGCGGAGGCGGGCATTCCTGTTTATAAATAAGCAGCACGGAACACGGTGAACTGCCGTTTCATCCGCGCAGGACACGGAAATATCTCAGTGAGAAAAACGAAGTACAGCGGGAACGGAGAAAATGATCATGAGGAAACTGGGCATCGTGCTGAAAATACTGGGTGTACTGCTTCTGCTGGCCGGGCTCATCGGCCTTTTTACGCGCCTGATGAC
>PITV01000156.1 GCA_017577285.1 Clostridiales bacterium | reverse complement strand
CGCCCAGAGGCTCGCCGTGAGCGCTGCTCTTGCCTTCCTTGGCGGGGCAGCCGAAGCCGATTTTGGTGGGGCAGATGATGAGGCTGGGACGGTCGTCCTTCTTGGCGTTTTCGATGGCGGCGGCGATCAGATCGGCGTCATTGCCGTCAGCCAGCTGCTGCACATGCCATCCGTAGGCTTCGAAGCGGGCGCCTACATTCTCGCGGAAAGCGATATCGGTGTTGCCTTCGATGGAGATCTCATTGTCATCATACAGCAGGGTCAGCTTGCCCAGCTTCAAGGTGCCGGCCAGAGAGGCGGCTTCGCTGGCAATACCTTCCATCATGCATCCGTCGCCGCAGAAGGCGTAGGTGCGGTGATCCACTACATTGTAGCCGGGACGGTTGAACTTGGCGGCCAGCATGGTTTCGGCGATGGCGAAACCAACGGCATTGGCGACACCCTGTCCCAGAGGTCCGGTGGTGGTCTCAACGCCCACGGTGTGGCGGTACTCGGGATGACCGGGGGTCTTGCTGCCCCACTGACGGAACTGCTTCAGGTCATCCATTTCCAGGCCGTAGCCGGTCAGATGCAGCAAAGAATAGATCAGCGCGCTGGCGTGTCCGGAGGAAAGCACGAAGCGGTCCCTGTCGGCCCACTGGGGATCCTTGGGATTGTGCTTCATCTCGTTCATCCACACGGCATAAGCCATGGCTGCCATGCCCATGGGGGCACCGGGATGTCCGCTGTTGGCTTTCTGCACGGTATCAGCCGCCAGAGTACGGATGTTGTTGATGGTTTTTACGGTAATGTCCTGCATAAGTCTGCCTCCTGATATGATTAATGAAGGGTTCACGAATGGATTATATGGAAATGCAAAGCGGCGTCAGCCGTTCACAAAATCCTCAAGGGGTTTCAGATCGATGCCGTCAGTTTCTTCCAGCACCTTCAGCAGCGCGTCCGCCATCAGCTTCACGCCGCCCGGCACGTCGCTTTCCAGATTGAGCGGAAGCACGGGATCATGCACGCTGAGGCGCAGGAGGAACCAGCCGTTGTCCATGCCGCCCAGCATGTCGAAGGTGATGCGCACGCCCTCCCGGTTGTCGGGAGCGATGCGCCAGCCCTGGGCGGAATCGGCGTAGTCCATCACATGGGTGATGGCGTTGCGTCCGGCCTCGCGGAAGTCTTCCGCGGTGATGTTCAGGCGGATCTCCTTGCTTTCGGCGGGCTCCTGCAAGCCTTCCAGCAGATCGCTCAGATCCTTGCCCTCCTGCTTGAGGCGCATGCCTTCGCAGATGAGCACTGTCACCAGATACATTCCGTCATCCAGGAAATGGTTTTCACGGAGCGCCGCGTGGCCGCTGGTCTCGATGGCCAGGGGGCAGTTCACGCCCGCCTCATTCAGCTTGATGGCCTCATCGATCACGTTGCGGTAGCCGCGCTTGTAGCGGTAGTGCACGCCGCCCCATTCGCCGATGAACTTGGAAAGGCCGGAGGAGGTGACGCTGTCGGTCACGATGGTGCAGCCGGGATCTTTATCCAGCAGGATGGCGCTGATCAGGGCGATGAGCCTGTTGCGGTTGATCTCTCTGCCGTTCCTGTCCACGATGGCGGCGCGGTCGCAGTCCGCGTCAAAGATGACACCCAGATCGGCGCCCACTTTCTTTACGGCGTCGCAGATGCTCTTCATGGCATCCTCGTTCTCGGGATTGGGGATATGGTTGGGGAAGCGCCCGTCGGGATCCAGAAACTGGCTGCCCTCTGTCCAGGCCCCCATTTCCTGCAGCATTTCAGCATAGAAGCCGCCCGCGCCGTTGCCGGCGTCCACCACCACGTGCAGCCCGGTGAGGGGGCAGAGCACATCGGTGTCCAGGCCGGAGCGGATCCTGTCCTTCAGGATCTCCTTGTATACCGGCAGAAACTCCTTGCTGCAGATATCTCCGCTGTAGGAATCGGAAACCTCGGTATTCTCAGCAATGGCCAGGATCTCATCCAGTTCGCCGGATGTGATGCCGCCGCGCCTGAGGAAAAACTTGAGGCCGTTGCGATCCGAGGGATGGTGACTGGCGGTCACCATCACGCTGGCATCGCCTTCGAAACCTTCGGTCAGCAGGCTCATGTACATGGCGGGGGTCGTGCACATGCCGAAGGCCGTCACTTCCGCGCCCGCTCTCGCCATGCCGTCGGCGCAGGCGTCCAGCAGGGCCTCGCCGGAAAGGCGGCTGTCCCGCCCGATGGCGATCTTGGGGGAGACAATGCCTTTCTGCTGCAGCCATTCAACAAAGGCCGCGCCGATGATCTTCGCCGCTTCCTCCGTCAGCCGGGCATCCTCGCCCAGCGCCTTGCCGCGCACGTCAGTTCCGCTTTTGAGTGCCTTGAAATCGATCATAAAATCCTCCGTTTATCGGTTGAGGGAAAGGGGGGTGTTTTTGCAGGGTCATGCCCGGATCTCATCGAAGCATCCCTGCAGCATACGGTAGAAGGGTTTGAGCGTCAGATAGTCTTTTTTGATCCGCTCTGTCAGTTCGCCGGAAAAGGCCCATTCGTATTCGATGCTGTCCCGGCTGATGTACAGCCCCTTTTTCATATAAAGGGGCTTCAGCGCCTCCGGAATATTTTCCGGCACATCGAAACGCCTGAAGGTGTCGCCGCCGATATACATGCCGGCCCTGCTCACCGTGCGGATCAGCTCCATGAAATCATCCGGGCGGGCTTCCATCTTTCTGCGCATGATATCCATCATGGGGCGGTTGTCGAACCAGGTGCCCAGCCCCCAGCTGATCTGATCCGGCCCGAACTCGTACCAGAACATGGGGCATTCCTCCTTGGGGCAGGCGGCCTTGTGGAAACAGAACCACAGGTGATCCCGGTACAGGCTCTTGTCATTGGAAAAACGGGTGTCCCGGTTGATGCGGGAGAGACACTTGTGGGGACGCACCTCCATGTCGGGATCGATGGCGAGGGCGGTATCCGCTAGATCATCGATCAGGGCGTAGAACAGATCGCGGACATTCGCGTAATACTCCTGCCGGTGCTGATCCATCCATGTTTTGTTGTTGTTGAAACGGATGCCCAGAAATGTTTCAATGGTGGCGTCCGTAAAGCCGGTGAACACTGTCTGCCTCCTGCACATGGACATACATAATAATTATATCGCCGGAACGGCGTATTTTCAACTGTTATTTCCTTATATATTGCGTTTTGCGGTGCCATTAAATGTATTTCTGCGGTATCTGTTGGATAAATGAATGCAGAATATGATTTCCTGTTTCCCAAATGCTTTAATTGACAAAAAGTTTTCTTCGGTGTTTATAGTAAAAATAATTGATTAACGCCAATACAACAAATCTCACGGTATGAGAAAGATCTAATACAGTAAACAGATGACGATGAACTGCTAATGCTGCAGCATGAATATAGAATACCTCTGTTATAAAACACAATACGTAATACATCATCAGTGTTTGTAGTGCGTTTCTTCGGAATGCATGAAGGTTGTTTCTGGTCAGTAACAGAATAATACCCAGACAAATAGAACATATCCCATAGATTATATTGCAAGGCTTTAGTGCAGGATAAGTAACATAAACAGCACTCCAATATAGCAATTTTTGTCTGAAAACTATTCCAATCAGTGCAAACACTCCGGTTATTACCCACCAAATGGCAGAGATAATAAACATAACCATAAGGAATTTATGCCATTGCATTGAATAGGAATCAGGAGTCTTTTGCTCTGATGATTGTATCTTTTTTTCTGGATTGTTCGTTTCCTTTTCTTGTAAACTCAACGAAGAATCTTTACTTTCTTCGGATTGGGAGTACTCTTGCATATTATCTACTGGGTCCTTGATATAATCGCCACTTTTTGTCATGGACGACCTCCGAATCATGTTTAACTGAACTTGATCCTATAATGCACGAGAAAACTGATTCTTAGAAAATGGTTGTGAGAAAAGAGTTAGTTAAATAGTATCACAACTCCGCCTCAAGGCGCACGCAGCGTCCTACAAAGGTCAGCTCGTTCAGGTTGCGGATCTCGCTCTCGCATTCCCCTTCGTATTTCTGCAGCAGCACCTGGAAGCGCTCCATCAGCTTCACCTTGCGCAGATACCAGCCGTTCTTGCCCTTCAGCAGCATCACGGCGCCGTCTTCGGGGGAGGAGGCGGGCACTACCAGCACGTAATCTCCCTTGTGGATGCGGAAGCCCCGCACCTCGTTATCCGGCGCGGCGAAGTAGAACACCTTGTCAGGATTGGCTCCCTCGATCTTTCCGCCGGTGATAGGCAGCAGACGGTGATCCACTTCCTTCATGACGGCATTGTACACGGGCACATGCTTCAGAACGCCGCTCAGGGCATCCAGCCAGATGCTGCCGCCGATGCTGTCAGAGCCGTTCTTTTCTGTCTTTTCCGCTTTATCAGCCTTTTTCGCCTCCGCGGGTCTGTTCATCACCCGCTGCAGCTGCGGCACCGCGCTCTGCAGATCCACGGTGGCGGCGATGTCATCCAGGCTGAATTCCGCCTCGGTCTGCTCCTTTACACCCATAGTGCGCAGGATGCGGCGGGCTTCGTCATCCCGGATGATACGGGTGCCGGCCTCGACATCTTTCAAAAATCCCTCGCTGACGCCGCACTTGCGGGCCACCTGCTTGTGGGTCATGCCCTGACGGGTGCGTTCCAGCTTGATCAGATCTCCCAGTCTGCTCATGATCATTCCTCCGGTATATGCTTGTGCACATTCATGAAAAGCCAACTTTTCACATCTATAATAGTACACTTTTTCCGCGCGTTTTGCAAGCGCGGGACACGCGGAAAAGCACCCGTTTTCTCTGTGACGGAACGGTCGGGGCAGGTCCGGCTTCCCGCGCCGCTGTTTCCTGTTGCGGAGGGAGCGGATGCGGGCTATAATAACAGCATACGGAACGGAGATCCCCGGCGCGGGAACGGGAGGAGTATGAAAGATGGTCACAAAGCATGTCGTTGTCGAACCGTACAATGAAGCGTGGAAACAGGATTTTGAGGATATCGCCGCTGAGCTACGGGATGCCCTCGGGGAACTGGCGCTGTGCATCGAGCATGTGGGCAGCACTTCCGTACAGGGCCTGTCCGCCAAGCCGGTCATCGATATCGATGTCGTCATCCGTGACCGGGAGGTACTGGATGAGGCGATTCACGCGCTGGGCAGGACCGGTTACCGGCATGAGGGGGATCTGGGCATTCCCGGAAGGGAAGCGTTCAGATATGACGGCAAGGAGCATTTGAGGAAACATCATCTGTATGTGTGCCCGCAGGATTCCCCGGAACTCAGGCGGCATATCGCTTTCCGGGATCATCTGCGCTCCCATCCGGAGGATGTGAGAGAGTACAGCCGCGTCAAGGAGGAGGGAGCCGTGCTTTACCCGTATGATATAGACAGATACATAGAGCACAAATCTCCCTTCATTGAGCGGATATACAGACAACTGGGGCTCTGACCGCCCGCCGCCGGAAGGCGGAGCAAAGGCGGGGGAAGATGACCTTTCATCAGACAGTCGGCAACCGGAAATAAAGTATCACTGCGGAGGTGTGTTATGAAGGATTTCAAAAGGATGGATGATCTGCTGAAGCGTTTCGTGGAGCAGGGAACGAACCCCGGCTGCGCGGCCGCGGTCATGCAGGGGGATGAACTGATCTGGCACGGCGAGGCGGGCTTCGCGGATATCGGATCGGGCAGGAGGGTGG
>PITV01000155.1 GCA_017577285.1 Clostridiales bacterium | reverse complement strand
GCCCCCATGAATGAGTATGTCGAGCCCATTGCCGATCATCTGGTCATGAGCCGTCTGAACAACTATGCCAAGGACGGCAACTTCTACGGCATCGATCACCACATCGGCGCCACCGTGATGTTCTACAATACCTCCATCCTCGAGGCTGCCGGTATTGACTACACCGCGATCAAGACTTGGGATGATTTCCATGAGGCCGGCAAGGTCGTTCTGGAAAAGACCGGCAAGCCCATGATCGTCTGGGAGAGCGCCGACTGCTGGAGCGTATATCCCATGGTCAACCAGCACGGCGGTGACTGGCTCACCCCCGACAACGAAGTGCGTATGGATGAACAGGTCGTTATCGACACCCTGTCCTTCATGAAGGATATGCTGGATGACGGCACTGCCATTCCCTGCCCCGGCGGCTGGACCCACACCGAAGAATACTGGGGATGGATGAACGGCGGCAACTGCGCTGCTGTCTGCATGCCTTTCTGGTACATCGACCGCTTCACCAACTACATGCCTGACCTGCAGGGCAGCATGAAGATCGCCCCGATGCCCATGTGGGCTGACGGCGGCCACAAGTCCGCTCAGATGGGCGGCACCGGCACCGCTGTTGTTGCTTCCAGCCCCAATGTGGAGATCGCCAAGGAATTCCTGGCCTATGCCTGCCTGAGCTTCGACGGCTGCGTCACCACCTGGCAGATCTGCGGCTTCGACCCGATCCTGAAGGATGTATACGGCTCCGAGGAGATGAAGGCTCCCAACAAGTTCTTCGAGTACTACGGACAGGATCTGTTCGCTGTGCTGAACGAAGTGCTGGATGATATTCCCGACACCTGCCTGACTCAGTACTTCCCCGCTGCCACCGATATCGTAAAGACCCAGATGGCGTACCGTCTGGTCGAACTGCGTGAGGATCCCGCTGCCATCGCAAGAGATTGCGCCGAGGAACTGCGCGGCCAGATCGACTGACCTTAAACCGCTGGCACAGCCGGAGGGGCGCGAGCCCCTTCGGCTTATTCTAAAAGAAGCGTGAAAAATCATTCCGTACCCGGCCGGGGCGGGAGCGATCCCGTGCCGGCCGGTACAGATCGGAGACCTGAAAATGCGAAAGAGTTCCGCTGTGAATCAGCTTTCCCGCGGAGACAGGAGATTGTGGCTGAACAATCCCAAAGTGGTCCCCTATGTTTTCGTTGCTCCCTTCATCATCTTCTTCCTGCTGGTCTATCTCTATCCGCTGGTCATGACCGTGGCTATGAGTTTCAACAAGATCAACGGGCCGGGCAACTGGGAGTTCGTCAAATTCAAAAACTACACAAAGATGGATACCCGCGACTTCTGGATGGCGCTCAAGACCTCCGGCCGCTACGCTCTCTGGGATGTCATCGTGCTTACGATCGTTCCGCTGCTGATCGCCTGCCTGCTTCATTCCGGGCTGGTCAAGGGAAGCAGCTTCTTCAAATCGCTGTTTTTTATCCCGTCCCTTACTTCCATCATCGTTGCCGGTATCGTGTTCCGCCTTGCTTTCGGTACGCTCGAGACCGCCACGGTGAACCGTGTGCTGGCGGTCTTCGGCATAGAACCGGTCAAATGGCTGAGCTATGAGATCCCCGGCAATACCGTTCTGATCCTGCTGACGCTGTGGCGGTGGAACGGCGTGAATATCGTGTATTACCTGTCGGGTCTTCAGGCGATCCCGGCAGATCAGTATGAAGCCGCCCAGATCGACGGCGCAAATGCCATACAGAAATTCTTCCACGTGACGCTTCCGGGCATCAAGCCGGTGCTGATCTACGTGATCACCATCACGGTGCTGGGCGGGTTCAGCATGTTCACGGAGTCTGTGGCCCTCTGGCAGCAGAACAACGCGGGCGGCGTCGGACGCACCATCGTCGGCTATATGTACATGGTGGGCTTCAAGAAGAACAACCTCGGCGTCGCTTCGGCTGTGGGTCTTACGCTGCTTGTGCTCGTTGTGGTCGTGAATCTGATCCAGCTGATACTGATGGGCTTCTTCAAGAAGGAGGACTGACATGGCCAGAAACAAGATCGAGGGCAAAAAGCGCACTGTGCTGAGTATTCTGGCGACAGGCCTCATGGTGCTGGTGGCGATTTTCGCGATGGTCCCCTTCGCCTTTATGTTCATGAGTTCGCTGAAGCCGGGCACGGATATGATGCGCTACGGGCTCACACTCAGATTTGATCCTGAAATATCTTCTTTCAACAACTATACCGCGCTGAACACCTACAGGGACGGCATCTACTGGCACTGGTACAAATCGAGCGCCATCATCATGGTGATGCAGACCGTGACCGGCCTGTTCTTCGGCTCCATCGTGGGGTACGGCCTGGGGATCTACAGGTTCAAGGGAAGGAACCTGATCTTCACGCTGGTCCTCATCGTTATGATGCTGCCGTTCGAGATCCTGCTTCTGCCCATGTATCAGATGATGATCAAGGCAAAGCTGATGAACACCTATATCGGCGTGATCATTCCCTATCTGGTGCCTCCGTTCATGATCTTTTTCTTCCGGCAGTACTGCCTCGGCATACCGACGGAGCTGCTGGAGGCGGCGCGCATCGATGGCTGTTCCGATTACGCGGTGTTCTGGCGCATCATGCTGCCCATCATGATCCCGGCGTTCGGCGCCATGACGATCCTGAGCTGCATGAACAGCTGGAACAACCTGCTCTGGCCGATGATCATCCTGCAGGATAACAAAATGCACACCATCCCCATCGGCATGGGCACCACCATCACGCCCTACGGAAACGCGTATGACGTGCTGATGCCCGGCGCCGTTATGGCTGTTGTGCCGATCGTCATTATTTATCTGTGCGCGCAGAAAACATTCATTGCCGGCTTGACGGCCGGCAGCGTGAAAGGCTGATCTTCACTTTCCGCTCATCGTTTTCTGCATTTCTGATTTTTGATTTTCATTTCCGCTGAAGCGCGGATCCAGCGCGGGACCTCCAATGCCTTCCGGTGACCGGGCGGTGTTGGAGGTCCCTGCGATAGGGGGGCCGGGAGCCTGTGTCCGGCCGCCGGCTTTATTTCAACAGGATCGAACAGGGGGATGTGATCATGGGTAAAGGTCGTTATATCCTGCTTCTGGCAGGGCTTCTGGCGGTGCTGCTTTGCGTGAATGCCTCTGCCGGCAACCGGGATCTTCCTGTGCCGGAGTATTCGGATGTTTCGGTGCACGATCCCTCCGTTATCCGGGCGGATGACGGCTATTACTACATTTTCGGCAGCCATATGGCGGCGGCCCGCTCGGCCGATCTGATCTCCTGGGAAATGATCAGCCGGAACGCCACTGACAGGGGCTGCACGCTGGTGGAGCATGTGCAGACCCAGATGAAAGAGGCGCTGACCTACGCCAGAACCACCACCTTCTGGGCACCCGATGTGCAGCAGCTGCCGGACGGAAGATATTGCTACTACTACTGCTGCTGCGAGGGCTACAGCCCGCTGAGCGCTCTGGGCCTGGCCTACGGGGACGCGCCCGGCGGCCCCTATGTGAACCAGGAGATCCTTCTCAAAAGCGGCATGCCCGGCTACAACGCCACGATGCTCCCCAATGTGGTGGATCCCAATGCCTTCTTTGACAAGGAAGGCAATATGTGGATGGTGTACGGCAGCTATTCCGGCGGCATCTTCATCCTGAAGATGGATCCCGCGACCGGCCTGCCTCTGCCGGGGCAGAGCTACGGCAAAAAACTGCTGGGCAAGAACCATTCCCGCATTGAGGGCCCCTACATCATGTACAGCCCGGATACGGATTACTATTATCTGTTCCTTTCATTCGGCGGGCTGGAGGTGAATGACGGGTACAATATCCGCGTCTGCCGCAGCCGCAACCCTGACGGCCCCTATGAGGATGCCTTGGGGCAGGATATGATCAAGTGCGGCGGCAGGCCCGGCACCTATTTCAACGATCCCGATTATGAGGGCTACGGGGTGAAGCTGATGGGCGGCTACTGCTTCCTGCCGGATCCCTCCGATTCAAATCAGGGAAAGCAGGCCTTCCGTTCCCCCGGCCACAATTCCGCGATCTATGAGGAGGAAACAGGCCGCTATTTCATCATTTTCCACACCCGCTACGCCAACAGGGGGGCATATCACTCCGTGCGGGTGCATCAGATGTTCTTCAATGAGGACGGATGGCCCGTGATCCTGCCCCTGCGCTACAGCGGCGAGATGAACGAGCCCGTCAGCAGCGGGCTTCAGAGCGGAAGGTACAAGATCGTCCTGCACGAAAGGGACATCAACAAAACGGAGCATAATTCTGTCATCGTCACCCTGCACGGGGACGGCAGCGTCAGCGGTGAGTACACCGGCTCCTGGTCCTGCCCGGATGAAAAGAATGTGACGGTCATCCTGAACGGCACGGTTTACCGGGGCGTTTTCAATGACGGGATGAACGCTTCCGAAAAGGAATGGACCACCTGCTTCACCGCGCTGGATGAAACGGGCGCGGCGCTGTGGGGCATCCGTATAGAGGATGCGCAATAAGGGTATTTCACCGGCTGTTTCAGCCGGATCATAACGCGAAACACCGCGGAGGAGCACGATATCTCCCCGCGGTGTTTTATGCTTATTCATCTGTGCCGGCTGCCTTCCTCTGTCCGCACAGCAAAGGCTCTCTCGCCTGCGGACATCGTTGCCGGCTGCCGTTCCCTTACCCAACGCTTTTTCCGTCATGGAAGCTTCTGCCTGTTTTATTCCTCCTCCAGCGGCAGGCCGAGGTTTCTGATCATTCCGGCGTCCGCCAGGGCGATCACGCACAGCAGCGCACCCCAGTGGTAGAATTTGTCGCTGTTGCCGGAATCGCAGCCCTCACCTGTTATTGCATTGTAGTTTTCGTGCACATGCCGGTGCTCCGTCCATTCCTTCATGAAAAGGGCGGCGGATTTCCGTGCCAGATCATGCCGCACATCTTCCAGCTCCGTCCGTGCCAGGGCGAGATATACGAGGAAGTTGAGGGGTGCCCAGACCCGGCCCCGCCAGTACTCCTGCTCCGGGAAGGCGGGGTCGTTCCTCGCGATGGAGGGCAGCATCCACTCACCGTAAAACTCATCAGGGTCGAAATAGTGCGCCGCAATGCGTTTTTGCCGGGCGGGGGACACATCCGGGGAGAACAGGGCGTAGAAATTGGTGGGGGAGAGCCGGCGGGAAAATTCTCCCGTGTCCGTGCGCCGGTTGAGGTAAAAGCCTGTTTCCTCATCCCACAGGCCATCAAGGCCCGCCCGGGCGGCGTCCATCCGGCTTTGGAGTTCGGGAAGCACATCCTTTCTGCCGGTGACGGCAGCCAGCTCCAGAAGGGATCGGCAGTCCAGGATGTACAGGCCGGTCAGCCCGGCATCCTCAAGTTCCAGCCGGTTCGTTTCTTTATTGAAGGGGATGCCGTCATACATGGGGGAGTTATCCAGCCCGCTTTCCAGCGCGGCGCCGAAACGGTCGTGCACGCCGTCCTTTTCCCAGCGGTTGCCGAAAAGAACGGGGATTTCCTCACTGCCCCAGCAGAGGGCGCCGGAGGGGTTCATGCGGTGCTCCGCGAACCAGCGGTTCCACCTGAGCAGCCCGTCAAACATCTCCTCCACGATCCGCTTATCCCGGTAAATGCGGTAGGTCTCCAGCAGCATGGCGCTGCCCACAGGAGGCTGGGAGCGGTCGGCGCTCACCTGACCGGTGGCATAGGCGAAATTGGGCACGAAGCCGGCCTCCGTC
>PITV01000154.1 GCA_017577285.1 Clostridiales bacterium | reverse complement strand
CGCTCAACCCGCGCCTCGTGATCTGGGAAGATTGTGAGGGGCGCTATTACCCCCTGCCCGATTCCGATACTTCCGTTTATATCAATGCATCCGGCGGTAAAATGTACCACCGGCGTGCCGTATGCCCCTGCATTTCTGAGGAATACTATCCTTTGAAGGCGATCCCCTACATCGATCTGATGTCCCCGGAGTATGCCTCTCTCAAGCCTTGCACCCAGTGCAATCCTCCGGAGCGTCCCGAAACATACGTTCAGATGAACGTGACATTCACTTCCGGTAACGCGATTTATCTGGACGATTCAAACGGAGCTTATTACCACAAAAATCCCTATTGCTCCCTGTACAGCAAGAGCGATCTTCCTCTCCACATGGCAACCCTTACGGAAAGGAATTCCGAGGCTTTCGCCTCGCTCCTGCCCTGTCCGATCTGCGTTGGAAAGACGCAGAATCCGACCCTGTACTACAATCCGAAGGGTGGCAAGAGATATCATTCCGATTCCTACTGCAGTTCGGTCAACAGTGACCGTCTCCCCCTTACCCCCTTTGATTATTATCAGCTGGATGACCCGGAGTTCGCTCCGCTTTCTCCCTGCCCGTACTGCCGTCCGCCGGCACGTGGCATTTATCCCACCAGAAAAACAAGCAGTCAGAACTGACATTCCGAGGTCCGTATGAAAAGATATTTGAAGGTATTCATTTCCATATCGCTGATCGCAGCCCTGCTGTTTCCGCTGGCCGGTCTCGCCGGAACGGGGCCGGGCCTGCCGGATATCTTCCGTGTATCCTACCGGTCGTCCGAGGAGCAGATCAACAATGACTCGGGCTATGTGTATAAGGAATACCTAATCACCACATCCGCAGTTCTGAACGGGATCATTGAGGATACGGTGAACATGTTCGAAGCGGAATATGTGCCGAAGATGCCCGTCAATCTGACCAATCCGAAGCGCAACAACCGTCTTGACATTCATGTGGTCCACTCCAGAACCGGTTCCCATTTCATGAGCATACTCATCCTCTGCCGTCACAGTGAGAAAAGGGTACAGAAGTACACTCCTTTCTTCACCATCACATGGGATCTGGAAAATGACCGGCCCGTCACTCTCTGTGATATCTTCCCGGCGGACAGTGAGGTCTGGAGCATCCTTTCTGCCGGCGCAAGAGAGCAGATGGTCGAATACTTCCCTGCGGAGACCGCTTCAGATGAACTGCTGGATAGCATGAGCAGCATCGAGAGCATCTCCGGCGCGGCATTCACACTTCACGCCGAAGAACTCACCCTCCATTTCGCCGCGTCCGATCTGTATGAGAGCCACAGCGGAATGATGCACCTGAGGTTCTACTACACTGACCTCAGGCCCTATATGACCGAAGAAGGTCTGATGATCACAGATAACACCGCTTATCCCAAAGTCGCGCTTACTTTCGATGACGGGCCTGCGTATACTGAAACCGCCACTGTTGTCAACAATCTGCGCCGCTATGGCGGAAGAGGAACATTCTTTCTTGTCGGCAACAGGATCGCCGAGTATGCCGATATCGTACAGCGCAATTTTGACGAAAACAATCTGATTGAAAGTCATACCAATGCGCATAACGATGCTTCAAAGCAGACCTATGCCGAGATCCGCAGAACTATGGACCGTTCCCAGACCGCCATCACCGGTCTGGTCGGACAGCGGGAAGCACGGAGGGGTGCGCCGTAGGGACCCGCGGCCCCCTATTCCAAGGCGAAGGACAATCTGCCCATCATCAGGTGGAATCTGAATACCTTGGACGGGACAGGAAAAGCTTCACAAGCCGTATTCTCCACCGTGAAAAGCATGGTCAAGAATGGCGATATCATCCTGATGCATGATATCAAGACAAATACCATGACCAGTTCGGAGCTGGTGGCTGAATACCTATACGAGCAGGGCTTTATGATGGTAACTGTCGAAGAACTCTCCCGCTGCGAGGGCGTGCACATGGAGCCCAACAGGGTCTATTACCGTTTCTGCAACGGCATCACCTCAGATGATTCCAACTGATTAAAATCAAATGATCAGCTTAAAGCGAAGTGGTTGTAAAATCATTTCGCTTTTATTTATTATTTTACAATTGATAGGTCAAAATTGTTTACAAATTATTAAATTATGATATAATCTATAGGCAATACCCGTCCACCGGAGGAATGAGTCATGAGCAGAAACAAATACACTTCATCTCCCATGTATGGCCCTGCCATGAGCAGGCGCGAAGAAAAAAGGGCTGCCGCGAATCGCGGGGCCTATGTTGCAGCGCCTCAGGTTTCGCAGGCGCCTGTATTTGCGCCCGTTCAGCCCGAGCCCGTTCCTCAGCAGAATATTCCCGAAGGAAACAGCGTATCCGGCTACACATTCCAGCCCGAGCCCGCCTATCTGCAGCAGGCCGCCTATGAACAGCAGCAGGAAAATGCTCCGGAATGGGGCCCCGCGTATCAGACTCCGGGACAGACGCCTGTGCCTCCTCAGGTACAGCGCGCCCCGTATGCGCCTGTACGCAAGCATGAGTGGCTTCAGATCCTCATGACTTTCGTTCTGCCCGCACTTTTTGTGCTTTGTTTCGTACTCCTTATCGTTCTGAAGACGCCTAATACATGGCTGTTCGGTGCTCTGTTCCTTGTATGCGCAGCCGCCTGCGTTGTTCTGATGTGGGGCCTCGGTGCTTTCAAGCCCTCCTCCCGCTCTACCCTCACTGCTGTATATGCCGCCTGCGCGACGGTCATGCTTGTGGCCATACTGTTTTCCGTGTTGCCCGATGCGAAGGATACTTCAGCCACTTCTGCCCCTGTGCGCACCGCTACCGAAAAAACACGTCAGGGAACAACCGTACAATCCGCTACTGATACTCCCGCTCAGCAGATCGACACCTCAGGGCAGGTCTCCGCGGCTGAACAGCGTCTTCAGGCATTCGTCGGTTACTGGGGAAAAAAGCAGTATGACAAGTGCCTTGAACTTTGTCTGCCGAACTGGGTCATAAATCAGAAAGACGCAACGAAGAGCATCTTCAATATGGTAAGCGATGTAACTCCCCTGTGCATCGCGCAGGTCGAAAAGATCGACGGAACTGAGGCGGATACAAGCAGGACCATCACCGTTCTTCTGAGAGTGAAAGACTACTTTGATCAGGAGGTCTACCGCAGATACAACATCCTGATGCTGAAGGTCAACAAGGTATGGTACATCGATCCCGCCTCTCTCAGCGGATCCGTAACTGTGGCCATTGAGGAAGTGGCCGACAAGAATCTGACCGTGCTGATAACGCCTTCCCCCTCCCCGACGCCAAAGGCCACGACGAGCCCCGACAAGGTACTTTACTACAATCCCGATGGCGGCGCGTATTACCACGTATCCAAGGACTGTTCCTCCATGAATTCTGCCGCGCAGCGCAAGCTGAAGCCGTTTACCTATAAAGAGCTCAACAATCCCGCCTACAGCGGCTTGAAGCGCTGCCCCAAGTGCGGTGCCCCCGCCCGTCCGGAGTAAACAGTTGCATATTCCCCGTGTCAGATCAATATCCGTGAGGGAACGATATGAAATACCATATTGATACCATACCCGTATGGGACGCTGTAAAGAGTGCCTGTGACTGCCCTGTCTGCCTCATGTACAAAAAAATAGAAGACAAAAGCGTGGAGTTTTTCAGCGGCGCCTCCGTCATGGAGCCCGATATCCGCGTGCAGGTGAATCAAAAAGGATTCTGTTCACACCATCAGCAGCTGCTGTACGCGCAGAAGAACCGGCTGGGGCATGCACTGATGATGCTTTCTCATGCCACTGAAACACTGGATAAAATCAAAAAACTGCAATCATCCTCACGTGTTTCCGGCGGAAGCCGCTTCACCCTGTTCGGGAAAGGCAAGGGAACCGCGGATGTCTGCAATGACGCGTCTGTTCTGTCACAGATCTCCGGTTCCTGCATCATATGTGACCGGATCGACGATGATTTCCAATCTTATCTTTACACCTTTATCCATCTGTACAAAACAGATCCCGCCTTCCCGAAGGCACTTGCCTCCACCAAAGGGCTGTGTATCCCCCATGCCTCTGTCTTGCTTGGCATGGCTCAGAACGAACTCAACGGTGAACAGTATTCCGCTCTGCGTTCCCTTCTGCTGGAAAAGATCAGCAGCAATCTGGAACAGACCGTTGCCGATCTGGACGGATTCACACGCAAGTTTGACTACCGCAACGCGGATCAGCCCTGGGGAAACAGCAGGGACGCCAATGAACGGGCCATCAACCTGATCAACGGGCACTGTATCGGCAATATCAAAACCAAATGACAGGCATCAAAGAACGCGGGCCGCATATCACATACGACCCGCGTTTTTTTACTTTCTATGTACTATTAAAAACTAAAGTATGACCCGTACGGTCAAATAAGGATCCCTTTCAGATGATCCATTTCATGCTGGATCACCTGTGCTGTGAAACCGGTGTAAACATTTGTCCGGCTCTTCCAGTTCACATCCTGAAACTTCACGGCAACAGAGAAAAACCGTTTTGCCGCGCGTTCTCCCTGCAATGAAAGACATCCTTCTTTTGTTTCGTATTCTCCCGCTTTCTGAGTGATCACAGGATTATACATGATCCGCGGCGTCCCGTTTTCTTCAAATACAATAATGTTTTTGCTGACACCGATCATATTTGCCGCCATACCGGCACAATGCTGACGGTGTGCCAGCAGAGTATCCATCAGATCCTGTCCGACAGACCTGTCCTCCTCCGAGGCAGGTTTTGACGGTATGGAAAGAAAGATCGTATCATGCACAACAGGTCTTATCATGTTCTTCCTCACATTTGATCAGACATATTCTGAAGAGCTTCCATAAGACGGCTTTTCAGCATTTCATACCGTACCCGTTTCTCTTCTTTCGCAAAATGCGTATTCCTGTCCTGTTCCGGATTATCATCATAATTCAGTTTGATATCTCCGAACTGTTCACAGGTCAGATCAAAAACGCAATCACCCACAACATTGTAACAATGCACATTCCCGTCTTCCAGCGGGATGCCGTACACACGGCCGCCGTATATATCCTGCGCCAGGAATGCGGTCACAGAGCACTGACCCAGCGTCTTGTTTCCGGCCGACCAGTCTTTCCGCATCCTGGGCGCGCATGTTTCAGCGCACCACAGCCTGTCAAGCACAGCATACAGTTCTTTCGGATTTCCTGCCTTTATATAGCGCGCATCGGCAGGAACGAGCGTTTCCACCGGCCCTTTATAGTAAGTTTCCGGCACAGGACAGCCTCCCTTCATTCGCCTTTGATGTTTATATCAGCACATGACGCAAGATAAGCATCTGTCTGATGCTGATTTTTCAGTACAACCGCCTTACCGCTGTACTTCCTGCATATTTCACGGTACTCCCTGCGTTTCGCGGATGTTCGGCCGTCAAAGAATATCCATTTTGTAAACTCGAGATCGATTTTCTCATTACAGCCCTCCGCCATATCCGGACGGCTGCTTCCCTTGTACATTTTCAGGCGTCTACGCACCCTGTGATAGCAGGAAAAACGGTTGAACAGCATCAGGATGATCACGTCCGCTTCCATCAGACGCCGTTCCCGGTACATACCCTTGTAGTTGCCATCTATCACCCATCCGGAATGAGCATCCAGAAAATCACCGAGGACCCGCATCCTGTCTTCCTCGGGACGCGTCTTCCAGCCCGGCATCCAGTAAACCGCATCCAGATGAAGGACTTCCTCGCCGTACATCTCGCCCAGTTTTCGCGCAAGTGTAGACTTTCCCGAGCCGCTGTATCCCATG
>PITV01000153.1 GCA_017577285.1 Clostridiales bacterium | reverse complement strand
AGTGTGTCCCTCAAATATAGCACCGGGACGGTCATGACAGAAATCATCCCATATTCCCGGACCCTTTCCGTCATCATTCCAGGCCCCTTCGATCTGATATGATGCTGTTGCGGCTCCCCATATAAAGTCTTTTCTGAAACTCATATAAGCCTCCCTGGCGTAGAATCTGTTTTTATTTTACCTTTACATGTGCTATTGTCAATAGTATTTTTCTGTATAAAAGCACATAATAATATGCTATTCTTTATTCTTCCATGAATACTCCATTCTAACTACATGATTATAATTTGTGATTCAAACCTGCACATTCTTGAAATATCATCATGATATATGTGACTAAATTAAAACACCCTGTATTCCAATCATACAAAATACAGGGTGCGATATCTTTTCTTTTGTCGCAATGAATCGAATTCAGGACATCAATCCTTATTGATCAGCCCTTAACAGCGCCCGCAATGAAGCTTTCCTGAATACGCTTGCTGAGAAGCACATATACGATCAGCGTAGGTATCGTAGCAATAGCCAGCGCGGCGCCGATGGGGCCCCAATCCGCCTTGTGCTCACCGCACAGATCCTGTACACCGACAGGAAGCGTTTTATAAGCTTCACCGCTGTTGAAGATCGTAGAGAACATCAGCTCATTCCAGCACTGGAGGAAAGTGTAAATACCGACAGTGGATACAGCAGGGATCATCAGAGGTACGATGACCCTGAAGAAGATTCCCCATACGCCGCAGCCATCAAGGAATGCTGCTTCATCCAGATCGTAAGGAATATCTCCCATGAATCCGTTACAGATCAGTATCGCCATTGCCAGAGCAAATGCAGAGTACGGGAATATCAGCGACCAATACGAATTCAGAAGACCTACTCTGGATAAAACAACATACAGCGGAACAACAGATGCATGGATAGGGATCGTAAGACCAAGCATGAAAAACTTGTTCATCATTTTACGGCCCTTCCATACCAGCCTTGTCATGGCATATGTCGCCATCGCGGCAGCCAGCATTGTAAGAACGATACTGGAAACGGTGACGATCAGGCTGTTCAGGAAATACTTATCCATGTGGCCGATGTTCATGGCCGTTTTATAGTTATCCCATATCCAGTTTTCAGGCAGACCGATCGGATTGCGGAAAAATATCTCGGCATTATCCTTCAGGGAGAAGGTGAACATCCAGTACACAGGGAAAAGACAGGTCAGCGCCCAGATGATCAGAATGATGTAGACGATCACAGAAGAGAAAGTCACCTTTCTCCCGGCGGTCATCGCGAATGTCCTGCTTTCTTTCGCGGAACTGCTCATATCGTATCATCCCCCTTAAAAGCAAGATTGATCAGCAAAGCAAAGGCAAAGCACAGTGCGATCAGCAATACTGCAATGGCGCTGCCTCTTCCGTAACTGTTGGCAAGGAACAACTGCCTGTACATCAAAATGCTGGGTACTTCAGTAGTGCTTGCGGGGCCGCCGTTCGTCAGAACTTTGATCAGGTCGTAAGATTTCAAAGAACCTGTCACAGCGAAAATTACGCTTACTTTCAGAATGGGCTTGATATAAGGAATAATAATGTACCGGTTCAGCTGGCCTTCAGTGCATCCATCCAGCATCGCCGCTTCGCTCAATTCGGGCGGAACGCTCTTGATACCTGCATACATCAGCAGCATATGATATCCTACATACTGCCACAGAATAGGTACAAAAGCCGCCCAGAGAGCTATATTTTTATCTCCAAGCCAGACTATCATATCTTTTTCACCCAATAGTCCGACCGCTCTCAACGCAACGTTAACAAGGCCGTTATCACCGTCATAGATCTTGATCCACAATTGACCGATAACAACGGTAGAAATCAGTACAGGCATGAAATAGATTGAAAGGAAACCTCTTTCACCCTTGATTCCTTTAGCCAGTTTCAAAGCCAGCCAAAGCGCAAACGGTAGCTGTATCACAGTAGAAAACGCAGCAAGAAGAAGAGCATTTTTCAGCGTTCTTCCCGCGTTAACAGTTTTCATGGTAAAAATATCGGAATAATTCTGAAAACCGATAAATGTCATCGGGCCTACGCCCTTCCACTTGAAAAGGCTGTAATAGGCAGACATTACAATAGGAGCGATCAATACGCTGATAAAAAGAAACAGCGCCGGAAGCAGAAAAAGAAGGATGTTGACGCGATATCCGAATTTCTTCTTCATTTTATTACAATCCCTTCGAAAAGAAGGGAGACGGCCCTTCAGGGTAACCCCTTATGGGACCGTCCCCCATGATTCGCTAACCTAAACCTGGGATATTCTGATTACTGCAGTTCAGCAGCCAGACCCTCGGCGAATTCAACGGCGGAGATTTCGCCGGCGAACAGCAGAGCGATGTAGTTCAGGTAGATATCAGCCTGTTCAGCGCTCAGGAAGTTGTCGCCGAACAGAACCATGCCCTGAGACTGAGCGACCATGTCAGCAACAGAAGCGCTGATACGGTTCACAGAAGAAGTGTCATAGTTGACAGCCCAGGCAGGCAGACCGGAACCGATCAGGTTGCCTTCGCGAGCGATGGTGCGGCCCATTTCGAAAGCGATCTGAGCGCAGACTTCGGGATTCTTGGCAGAAGCGGTGACAGCCAGAGTGTCGTTGGGGCCGCCGACCATCTCATACAGGGTAGCCTTTTCAGCATCGATTACGGGGAAGGGGATCGCCACGAAGGCATCACCGGCAGCAGCGACTTCGCCGCAGTTCCAGGAACCGTTCTGATAGAAAGCAGTCTTTCCGCCGAGGAAGGCCTGCTTGACTTCTTCATTACCCATGGCAGCAGCATTGGGATCGAAGTAACCCTTGGCCAGCATGTCGGTGAAGATGGTCATGGCCTTGATAACGCCTTCCTGATTCCAAGAAGCAGCGCCGGTGTAGCAATCCTTCAGACCCTGAGCACCAATGGTCTTGACCAGGAGGGGCTCGGTGTATTCAGACAGGCACCAGTTTTCCTTACCGGCAACGCCGAAGGGGATGATACCAGCAGCTACGAGGTCATCGCAGCAAGCGATCAGTTCTTCGTAGGTCTCGGGGGCCTTGTCCCAACCGGCCTGAGCAAGCAGGTCCATGTTGGCGAACAGGGTAACAACGTTCATGGTGAGGGGAACACCGTAGTGGGCACCATCATAGGTGGTGTTGGCCAGCATGGTGTCGGTCAGTTCATCCTTGTAGGCGGGCAGAACGCCGTCCAGGCAGTATACACGGCCGGCCGCTACGAAGTCACCCAGGAAGCTCATGGACCAGGTGAAGAAAATGTCGGGCAGGCCGGCGCCAGCGGACATAGCAGCCTTGATCTTGGTCTTGTAAGCTTCGTTCTCGGTGGGCTGCATGGTCAGAACATACTCTTCGCTGGAAGCATTGAAAGCTTCGATAGCAGCATTATAGGCGGGGGTGTTGGCGTCGCTTTCAACAGCGATGGACCACAGGATGAGTTCTTCCTTCTCCGCGAGAGCAGACGCGAAGGACAGGAGCATGATGGTAGCCAGAACCAGAGCGATAACCTTCTTCATGATGTTTCCTCCTTAAAAATAGGTGATCTTGCATGCATCCGGCACATCGGACTGGCTATCCTTCTGCCGGGCACATGTCTATTTTCCACAAAGCTTCTCAAGCTTTGGAAAAACCTTTACTTGCGTTTCAGTATCTGCGGATACTCTATCACGAGATAAGTTCCTGAAAATGAATAGTAGATATCCGTGTCATCAAACAGACCGCCGTACTGAAGTGCGATCATTCCCTTTTCGGCATCAACGATGTAATCTCCTGTAAATACACCGTCCTCGAGGAATTTTCCATTTTCAGTGAACACAAAACTGCTTTGTGAACCACCGGGAGCCACCCATGTACCGATCACTTCACCCTCGGCCCCGATCTCACTGATCCTTTCAAAGTAAGCCGGAAAATACACGATCAGCTGCCCGTCATCAAGCGTTTCATATCTGAGATCACAGGCCTGTCCGGAACTGGCGATCAGCCTTATCGCGGTTCCGATATTCTCCCACTGCATCTCATTTCCTGAATAAACTGCCGTTCCGTCTTCCCTCAGGATGATGACTGTCTCATCGGGAATGTATATATATACCCATTCACCGCATAAATCAGGAAGCACCTCTTCCTCAGCAAATGCGGCCGGACCGGCTGTCATAACAAGACACATGATCATGAAAATGGTTGAAAGCCAGATGATCGATCTGCGATTCTCCATTCTCCAGCCCTCCTTCCAGACACATCACAATCCTGTCCAGTTACTGTGAGATTCTAACATGCACACCCTGTTTTTGCAAGCATTTTTGACAAAAATGTACAAAAAACTGATGGATTTTTATTGTATTTTGTGTAAACGATTACGGTAAGCGGTTACAAAACAGTAAATTTTTTCGAATCTTCTGTTATTATTTTCATGAGGAGAAATCATCAGGCAGAAAACATATGGATCCTCGTGAACACTATCTATTTTCCACAGTTATGATGATGCAGTCTATTCATTTATTGCTCATTCCTATGCATTTTTTGTTATATCTTGCCAATCGTTAACGATCAGACATATTTTATGCCCGGTTCTGTCCTTTTTCAGTATACAAACATTTCATTTCATCAGCACAGTTGATGTCATTGCCGGAGATTTTTATATCATAAAAAGCAGGAGGATGTTATTCTTTCAAACATTTCTCCTGCTTTCTACGGCTTTTTCTAAGAATACGGTATGTTTTACTTTTTCACTTTCCAAATGGAATACGATCCGGGAACAAGACGAATTTCAAACACCGTTTCCTGTTCGTTTGTATAAAGAGGTTTGACTTCCATTCCGTCCCTTAACGGATCGAGCAGGGAAGATATCTGTCCGGTCACATGTATTTTGACTATGCAGGGCTGTGAACCGTCATCCACATAAGCATAAGGAATGAAGGTGTCATTATCATACACAAACAGACTTACCTCTTTTCCCCCTTCCATATAGATCCCGTTTACAGGGAACTCCGCGCGAAGGCGTGAAACAACAGCCTCTGGCAGCTGATAAAGTTCAGAGAACTGATCGGGAAGCGCCAGCGTATACAGTATGCCCTTCCCGTAGAAGTCACGCAGAAGCATTCCGTAAGTTTCCTGCTCACGCATTCCCTTAATAAGTGCCCAGGATGCGTTATTAGAAAACTCCGGTACCGGGAACAGAACGGGATGCTTGCCGGAGTGATGGGTTAGAACACGCCCGCGTTTCCCCTTTTCCTCAACCATGAACTGATCACAGAGCGCTTTTCTGTTTTCCATCCGCACTGATGAAAGAGCATGAATGCCTCTCTCCTCACAAGCCCTGTAAAATTCAGCAGTAACGATCGCCTTTCCCCCGCCCGCGACGTATTTTTCAAGTTTGCTTATGATATTCCTGTCACAGGACGCGCTCTTTGTCAGCAGTATATATTCCGCATCCTCGGGAAAATACGGTGTACAAACGATCGGCAGACCTATCATACCGAGATAATCCTGTGCGTTGTCCTCACCGCGGCAATCATCAGGAAGATAACAGGATATGCCGCAGACATTGCCCGCATGATCCAGTATCCGGTCCAAACGCTCAAGCTGATATCCGAGCGCAGGCACATTCATGCTGTCCTGCAGTGCCTGGAAACAGAACATCATCAGTTCTTTAGGTTTGCTGAAAACCGTAAGATATGCCTGTTCCAGATACTGTTCTGTGATATGTATATCAAAGGGATCGAACCATCCACCGCCATTGCGGCCGGGACACATATTCTCAAAATAGGTCATCAGTGAGAATGAGAGATATCGCGGCAGATGCTGGTCA
>PITV01000152.1 GCA_017577285.1 Clostridiales bacterium | reverse complement strand
ATCCTGATCCTGCTGGACAGCGTCCTGATCTACTACAGAGCAAAAAAGGCCAGCGGCGGCCTCATGTTTTTCCCTGTCTGGATATACATTGTACCGGGTCTGATCGGCATTGTGATGCAGAGTCTTTTCTACGGGATCTCCGTCATCGGCCCGTGCGCTGCCATTTCAGTGGCCGGACTGGTGATCTCGCTTCAGCGTGAAGCGCTGATGAAAGACAAGCTGACCGGGCTGTATAACCGGTATTATCTTGACAGGATGAACAAAAGCATCCCGAAAAGCAGGCATTCGGCATATACCATGCTCATGCTGGATATGAACCGTTTCAAGTCCATCAACGACCGGTACGGTCATTCGGAAGGCGACCGCGCCCTGATAACCGTCAGCGAGCTGCTGAGGGAGGCCCTGAAAGACATCGGTATCATCATCCGCTATGCCGGAGACGAGTTTATCGTGATCCTGTTTTCTCAGGATGACGGTATCATCCGGCAGCAGACAGATAAGATCGAAAAGGCTTTGTCAGACTATAACGCCGCCGGTTCCGCGCCGTATGAGCTGTCTGTTTCCATCGGGTATTGCGTAATGGATCTGGATCAGCACAGCATCAATGAAGTGCTGAGCATTGCTGATAACCGGATGTATGAAAACAAAACAAGGCTGTATGCCGTCACAGGACAGAAGTGAAGTTCATGCTGATTGCTGAAAAAAGAAGGATCGTGATATAATACCGGCGGGGTGAAATGAATGCCCTGCCGGTATTGTGCTGAATTCACAATATGGATATATTGCGGAATAAGAAATCTGACTTGATGGAGGAGAGATAAAGCATATGGGACTGTTCAGGCCGATCTGGGAGAGTAAAGATCCAAATAAAATACGAAAATATATAGATAGTACTCAGGATACGAACTGGCGGGATCAGGAAAAATTGTCGGCCATTGCACTGCATTGTTCTTTTGCTGATTTAAGAATTACTGCGGCCCAAAAGATCCGGGATACTGCTGTCAGAGTATCAACAATGATGGCAGCAAGGAAGAATGGGGATATGGAAACAGTTCAAGCTATTATTGACAAGCGGAATCCCGGTTCAAGCATATGCGAAAGCGATCTTTTCTTCTATGTTGTCGAATCTAAAGATATGGAGTTGTTGTCACTTCTGGCCATGAGAGTCAAGACATATAGCGAATGGAATCTGCGTAAGAAGGAACTGGAACCTCTGCTGGAACTCCCCGGATTTGACGAGGTGCGATCGCACTATGCAGTTCTGAAGCAGGCCGATGATGAGGCAAAACGCGAAGCGGCTAAAGAAAAACGCAAAGAGACAGAAATGAAAAATCATAAAGAGTTTCTTCAGAATCCCAGGGAAAAGTTGGAGAAAGCGGCCGGAAAGACCAAGGAGAATAAACTTTGGAAGGAATGGTATGAGTATCAGTACAATACCGAGCCGCAGAGAATTATCGGAATGGTTCTTCACGATCTGAAAGATCTGGACTGGGCCGGCCATTTTCCGGCAGAGTATTTGGCGGATACAGTTGTTAAAAGCTCCGGGAACTATGTCGGTGAGAATGACTATTCTAAGAAATCAGCCGGAAAAGATATCAGGCTTCTGCTCAAGACACTGTATGAAAAACGCGAGGATATGAGAGAAGCAATCCTTGCCCTGAACGGAATACTTTATTATGAAGGCAGAGAGGCTTTCAAAGTGAATTTCGGAGACAGCCATGAGGACTGGTTTGTTGATTTCGACCCGCTTCCCGCATATAAGCTTTCGGTATATATGTCCGGAAGCGAACTGCAGGTTCAGCTTGACGAGACAAAGGCAGGATCTGTACAGGCATGACCGGACACATGTTTCTGAGACGGTGTTCGAATAAGGCGGGTATGGGTTATCAGATTTTGAGAATATGGTGTAAGAAGGAGAATTAATAATATGTAATATATTTTTGAAACCCGGCATTTGGGAATAAGAAAGTTTGCGGAAAAGGATGCTCCAGACTTCGTTATTTGAAACTGTTTGGTATTGTTTTGTTGTGGTGATGAGGGCATCACCGCTACAGGAATTGAAACGCCATTTATTATCAGTAACAAGTTCCCATTGCGGCAAAAAGAACCATGTTGGGTGTCAAAACCGATTATGACAACTGTAGCGGCGCAGCCCTCTGCGCCACCTCCGTTCGTTCTCTTACGACTGAATATCACCGGAATGCGTCTTGACAGGCAGACCCGCACCCGGGGCAAAAATGAAATGAATGCCTGCCGGTATCGTGTCTGCTGAGCAGTACAAATGAAAAGATGAACAGTATGGAAAAATATATCGGGGGAAAGAACCCCGATCACAGGAGGTAAGATCATGAAGAAGAAATGTATCGCTTTTATCCTTTCGGCACTGCTGGTGCTTTCAGTCGCGGGCTGCGGGAGCGCGGGGGAAACCGGAGAAGCGGCATACGCCGTCCGGCAGGACGGGGAACGCTTCGAGGCTGTCATCATGCTCGAGGGCATGGAGGAGACAGTCAGATACGAGCATATCGTGAATGACGCGCTCGGCTTTGAAATGGACTATGATTACGAGCTGTTCGTACGCCTCGGGGAACCGGGACGGGAACGCTTCGTCTCGGTTTATGATGATCCCGGCAGCCCCGAAAACTATTTCGAGGTGACTTTCATTCCGGAGGATGCCGGTGCTGCCGCCGCGTCCGTGGGCGGGGAACTTTCAAAGGAGTATGATATCATCACGGAACAGTTCACCCTCGAACGGGCGGGCAGCTGCATAAGGATCGACGCGTCCGCTGCCCGGGACGGCGGCGGAACGCCTGATCTGCTTCAGACGGTGTATATCATCCCCGCGGCCAGCGGCAGTCTCATCGCCGCGGCACATTATTCCTATGAGAGCGCCGAGGGCTTCGGGAGACGCTTTTCCTTCTTCATGAATACCCTGACGGTCATGGACCGGCTGAGGAATTATTCCGCAAACGCGGACGGTACCTGGGAATGTGAGGGGCATGTCTATAAATACCGGCTGGAGATCACCGGCAGGATGCCCGGCGCCGCCGCGGATTCAACATTTGTTTATCTGAGCAACATGGAACAGATCCCGTTTGACCGGGCATGGAAAGCGGCCGGCCTCAGCAGCAGTACGGATGATTATTTTGACGCGGACGATGCCGTGCTTGTGGAATTGCGGACAGAAAAAGTCTCTTCGGGCAGGTGAAGTTGTGCTGTCAGTACAGTGAAGTTCATCCCTGATACCCGGGTCTTCGCAATAGTCGCAGCGCGTCGCGACTGAAGTCGCATCCTTCTGCTTCTTTGCTCAGCCGACTTCCGTTTCGTTTTCTGCTTCGCAGAATGCCCCGCCGGGGCACCGCTCAACTCCGTCTCTTTAGCGAAGCTCGACATACTGTTTATCATTCACAAGCCAAAGCTTTTCGCGCAAGCGAAAAACTTCACTTCTGCATAGCAGAAACTTCACTTTGGCGAAACCATAACTTCACTTGCACGCAGTGCAGACTTCACCTTCGTGAAGCAGAAGCTTTACTCCGCGCCCGGCGCGCTTCACCCGGAGGGAAAATATGAAGTGGTACATGGAAAGGTTGAAGGAACTGGAGGCTGCCGCCCCCGTCTGTTCCGTCTGCGGGGATGACTGCGCGGTGTGTCCCCGGTATCTGGCGCGGACGGAGGAGGAACTGCGGCAGACCGCTCAGTTCTGGTATGAGGCCGGCTGGCGGGATCATATCGTGAGCAATGAGGAGATCGTCTGCCGGGGCTGCGGCAGCCGGGAAAGCTGCTCCTTCATGCTGCTGCCCTGCGTGAGGGAGCACGGCGTGGAAAGGTGCGCTGACTGCCCTGAATTCGAGTGCGGAAAGATCGCGGGGATGTATGAGGCCTCCGCCGCGAAGCAGGGGCAGTGCAGGGCGGCCTGCGGCAGCGATGCGGAATACCGCATGCTGTGCCGGGCGTTCTATGAAAAAGAGAAGAACCTGCGCGGAGAAAAATAGGCGGAAAGCCTGCTGTTCCCGCGCTTTGCATCCCTGTTTTCCCGTCCCGCGCGTCCGCTTTCCGGGCGCTTCCGGGACGGGATTTGCGGATAAGGCGCGGATGTGGTATAATACATCTGTCCGGCGGGTCCGGACGGATCGAGAACTGACCTGATACTGTACTGTCGCCGGCCGGCGGCGGGAGGCCGGAGAAGGAGCGGCGCTGCCACCCGGGATCCCGTACATGCCGGAACTGTGGAGAGGGAACGATGAAAAACAGTATAAAGAAAATACTGGCTCTGCTGCTGGCGCTGGCTTTCGCCCTTTCTCTGACCGCCTGTCAGGATATACAGACGATCCTGTCGGAGCGGGAGGAAAGGAAGCCTGCCGCCGAAGTGACGGATCAGCCGGATGAGGATGATGAGGAGGAGCGGGAGCGTGACGCTGTCTGCTCTGACGCGGAGCTGTTCCGGCAGCCCGGGAACACCGTGCTTTTCGGCGCTTACGAGCAGGACGGGAATGAGGAGAACGGCGCCGAGCCTGTGGAATGGCTGGTGCTTGCCTATGACGCGGAAACGGACTGCGCGCTGCTCATCAGCAGGTACGCGCTGGATGCAGAGCCCTATAACAGGAACAACTGGTCCGGCATCACCTGGAGCTTCTGTTCGCTGCGGGAATGGCTGAATGACGATTTCATCGCCGCCGCCTTCCTTGAAAAGGAGCAGCAGGCCCTGACCGGAACAAAGCTGGAGAATGAAGACAACGAGGAGTATGATACCTACGGCGGGAATGACACCCTGGACCGGGTGTTCCTGCTGAGCGAGGATGAGGCGGAGCTGTATTTTGCCGGTGACGCGGAGAGAAAGTGCAGCCCCACCCTTTATGCCGCCTCGCGGGAGCTGGAAACTGTTACGGAGGCGGGCGGCACCGTCCGGTGCGACTGGTGGCTGCGCTCTCCGGGCAGCATGTCCACCTATGCCGCCGATGTGCTCAGTGACGGCACCGTCTACACCAGGGGCGATTTCGTGGACGGCCGCCACAAGGGCGTCCGCCCCGTC
The DNA here is from genome assembly GCA_017577285.1 of Clostridiales bacterium. Classification (GTDB taxonomy): domain Bacteria; phylum Bacillota; class Clostridia; order Christensenellales; family Aristaeellaceae; genus ZC3RG03. The sequence continues at coordinate 814 of PITV01000152.1, read as the reverse complement.
CTGCGTGTGAACGTGAGTCTGCTGCCGGCGGAGGATGACGCGGCGGCACCGGAACGGTAAGCGGCCGGCTCCGGACGGAAAATGTACACCATTTGAGGAGAAACAGGAAAGAAATGTATTGCAGCAACTGCGGAAATCAGATAGATAATGACGCCAACTTCTGCGCGTATTGCGGAACGAGGATGCAGGCGACGGATCGCGGCGATGAACGGAAAACGGATACGGACACAGGCGTGAACGCGAATGAAAACAGCTTTACCACCCTGCAGATGACCTGCAAGGTGTGCAACGCCGGGATGAGGATGACGGAGGACGGCAAGTATCTGGAATGTCCCTACTGCGGCGCCAGGGAGATCGTGATCGATCCCAGTGCTGTGGAGAGCGAGCGCATCCGGGCCTATCATGATCTGGAGGAAAAGCGCATCCGTTCTCAGGAAGCCATCGAAAAGGCGCGCATCCGCAGCGAGGAGAAGCTGCGCCGGAAGCAGCAGAATCAGGTCATGGAAGTGAACGGACAGACCGTCATCTGCAATGTGCGCTCCAACAGGAACCGCTGGGTGGCCTCCGGGCTCTGCCTTTTCCTCGGCTATTACGGCGTCCACCGCTTCTACGCGGGAAAGATCGGCACCGGCATCCTGATGCTCATCACCCTGGGCGGCTGCGGCATCTGGTGGCTCATCGACCTCATCATGATCGTCAACAACAGCTACACCGACGACGAAGGCCATATCATTCCTAGTTGAGAGAGGCTTCGCCAACGAAAACGAAAACGAAAACGAAAACCGACGCTCTAGCATGGGCAGGGAAGAACTTG
>PITV01000151.1 GCA_017577285.1 Clostridiales bacterium | reverse complement strand
GGCAGGCAGGCAGGTTGGCTGGCCGGCAGATCCTGCCCGGCGGAAAGCGGGGTGATCCTGTGAAGGCGGGAGAACAGTTCTTCAATGCCTACGGCGTCAGGCTCTCCTTAAGGAACCGCCTGAGGATATCGGTGCTGCTTCTGTGTCTGGAAGTGGTGCTTGCTTTCTCGTACGTCGGGTTCATCCAGGTGCCGCCCATTTCCATCACCACCCTGTCGATCCCGGTGATCATGGCCGCCATGCTCTTCGGTCCCGCGGACGGCATCGCCGTTTCGCTGGTCTTCGCTTTCGCCTCCATGTGGAAGGCGTCCCTGACCTCGGTGGAGGAGGGCGACATCATCTTTTCGCCCGCCCTCAGCGGAAAGCCGCTGGAAAGCGTCATCATGGCGCTGGTGACCCGTGTGCTTTTCGCCCTCATCGCCGGGCTGCTGTTCAGAAAGCTTTTTTCAAAAGAAAGAAAACACCGCGGTCTGTGGATCGCCGGCATTTCCGTTTTTTCCACCATGGTCCACGCCGCCCTGATCTGGTTGTGCATGGAGCTGTTCTTCAGCGCTTCGGCTGTGCAGACCGGCAGCGGCTTCACCCTGACGATGGTGCTGAGCAATGCCGTGCTGTATACCGCCACTGTCATTATCGCGCTCCTGTTTGACCGCATGATGCGCAACCCTGTCATCCAGCGGTTCTTCACGGTGACCTCTGTGGAAAAGGTGGAGGCCTCCGCGTCGCAGAAGCGTTTCGTGCGTATCCTTACGCTGGTGATCTTCGCGGTCTTTGCCCTGGTCTGTCTCCATTTCGTGTCCCGCGTCACGGGCTATATGACCCAGCAGACCGACGGACAGGACGGGGATTTCATTTCCCGCGTGTATCAGCTGCAGATCCAGTTCTCCCTCGGCCTCGCCTCCGCCCTGTGCATCCTTGTGCTGTTTCTCGGGTGGATGCAGGAATATTTCAATGTGCTCACCGGCGATGCCCGGAATGAGGCGCATATGAGGGATGAGCTCATCCGGAACAACGCCCGCTTCTTTGCCCTGGAGGATAATTTCGAATCCCTCTATGATATCGATCTGGAGACCGGCGATTACGAGGAATTCATCAAGGGCCAGACCTTCTCCGACAAGATACACACGAAATTCGTCGAGCATAAGGAGTTCTTTGAGGATTCCGCCAGAAATATCGAGAACGTCGCCTTCCCGGATGACCGCGAGGATTTCAAGCGCGTGGTCAGCCGTGAGTATATCGTGAAGGCGCTGGAAAAGGACAATCACTTTGACTACTATTACAGGCTGATGGTGGACGGCGCGCCCGTCTGGTTCAGGCTGCGCGCCGTTTACAGGGATGAACTGAAGAACAGCATCATCATCGGCGTCTTCAACGCGTCCAGGGATGTGGAGGCGCGTCAGCTGACCGAAAACATGCAGCTGATCCGCGGCCTTGCCGATGGATATGACGCCCTCTACTATACTGATATCGAAGGAAGCCGGTTTACCGTCTACACGCTGGATGAGCAGGTCTATCCCGGCGCGAGGAAGACGGTGGATGGCGGGAAGGATTTCTGGGAGGCCATCAGGGGATACGGCCTTTCCGGGCGGCTCCATCCCGATGACAGGCACCTGTTTGAGGATATCTCCCCGGATACCGTCCGTCAGCGGCTGAAGGACAGCAGAAAATACAGCCTCCGCTTCAGGATGGATACCGGCAGCGGATACCGCTGGAACGAAATGGATATATTCAGGTTTGAGGATTCGGATGAGCAGGCGAACGCCGTTGCCGTCGGCTTTGCCGACCGTGACATCCTGATCCGTCAGGAGCAGGAGTATCAGAACAGGCTGGAGGAGGCCCGCGACGCGGCGGAATCCGCCAGCAGATCCAAGACCGATTTCCTCTTCAGCATGTCCCACGATATCCGCACGCCTATGAACGCCATCATGGGCTTCACCAATATGGCCATCAAGCATATCGATAACAGGGAAAAGGCCATCGACTGCCTGGAAAAGACCCAGAAGGCCGGCGGCATGCTGCTGTCCCTCATCAACAGCGTGCTGGAGGTGAGCCGCATCGAATCCGGCCACGCCGTGCTGGAGCAGCAGCCGGGGGACATCTATTACAGCTTCGCGAATATCGAAAACACCATGCGCGAAATGGCGGATGCCAAGGATATCAGCCTGTCCTTCGAGTTCGGGGATATCCGCGACCGGTATGTCATCGCCGATTTCGGCCGCTGCATGCGGGTGTTCGTCAATATCATCTCCAATGCCGTCAAGTATACGCCGGACGGCGGCTTCGTGAGGGTGCGGTGCGAGCAGGAGGGGCCCGCGAAGGACGGGACCGCCTTCTACCGCTATACCTTCACCGATAACGGCATCGGCATGAGCGAGGAGTTCCAGAAGCACATCTTCGAGCAGTTCTCCAGAGAGCAGACCTCCACCGTCAGCGGCATACAGGGCTCGGGCCTGGGCATGTCGGTGGTCAAATCCTTTGTGGATCTGATGGGGGGCACCGTCACTGTGCGCAGCAGGCAGGGCGAGGGCTCCGTCTTCACCGTCATCCTTCCCTTCGGGCTGCAGGAGAAGACGGAATATATCGATCCTTCCACCGGCGAGGTGCTCACCTCCGCCAACGGCTTCAGGAGCGCGCCTAAACGGGATTTCACCGGACACAGCGTCCTTCTGGTGGAGGACAACGAGATGAACCGCGAGATCGCTGTCGATCTGCTGCAGGAGGAAGGGCTCAGGGTGGAAAGCGCCGATGACGGCACCGCCGCCGTGGAAACGGTGAAGCGCAGGGGGCCCGACTTCTACGATTTCATCCTCATGGATATCCAGATGCCGAAAATGAACGGCTATGAGGCCACGAAGGCCATCCGCGCCCTGTACCCGGATAAGCACATCCCCATCATCGCCCTTTCCGCCAACGCCTTCGCGGAGGACAAGGCCAAATCCGCGGAAGCGGGCATGGATGACCATGTGGCGAAGCCCATCAATGTGAGGGAGCTGTTTGCCGTGCTGGCGAAGTATCTGTAACGGAAGCGGCGCTGTCCGTTCCCCGCACATCCCTTTCCGGTCATGAACGGCCCGGAGCATTCCCGCTCCGGGCTTTTCCTTATTCACGGGCTTCCTTCTATTCCCTTTTCGCGCTTTGCGTTCCGCTTCCCTCCGGCGTTTCTTTTCCCGCTTTTCCGTCTTTTCCAGCTCCCTTTTTTCCTTTCGCGGCAGCTGTCCGACTGTGCCAAAACTGTGCCGGACGCGTGCCCGGGCCGTGCCGGATTTGCGACTGATCCCCCCTCTTCGCGGCGCCTTTTTTGCAAATTGCGTAAAAATGGCCCGAAATTGCGTATATTACGGGGTGTTTTTGAGCCGGGAGGACTTTTATACTTATGATGAGACCGGTAGAAGGCGGGAAGGATCCCCGCCGGCCCTCCGGTTTCCGGATGAGAACAGAAGCCGCGCCGGCCCGGAAAGGGACACCCGCGCGGAAAAACATAAAGATCTTCCGGTATCCAGCATCATGACGGATGAGGTATAGAGCGATGAAAAGATCTGCCCGCGGGATCGTGACTGTATTTCTTGCTTTGGCGCTGCTGCTGACGGCGTGTCTGCCGGCGGCGGGCCTCGCTTCCGGCACCGGCGGCAGCCGCACGGTAAAGGCCGGCTTTTTCGCCTACCCCGGATATCACGAGATCAGCGACGGAACGCTGAGCGGCTACGGCTTCGATTTCCTCACCTGTCTGCAGCGCCACACCCGCCTGAACTTTGAATTCGAAGGCTATGAGAACTCCTGGGAGGAGATGCAGGAGATGCTGCTGGACGGGCGGATCGATCTGGTCACCTCCGCCCGCAAGACGGCTGAACGCGAGGAAAAGTTCGATTTCTCCGAGCCCATCGGCACCAACAGCGCCCGCATCAGCGTGCGCGCGGATGACAGCCGCTTCATCCCCGGCGATTATGAGAGCATGCGCGGCATCACCATCGGCATCCTTGCCGGCAATTCCCGCAATGATGACCTGGCGGCGTTCGCCCTGGAGAAAGGCTTCGGCTACATCCCGGTGGCGTTTTCCACCGCGGAGGAGCTTTCCGCCGCCCTGGCGGATGGCACTGTGGATGCCATCTGCACCAGCTCCCTGCGCAAGGCCGCCGGCGAGAAAACGGTGGCGGAATTCGCCCCCGAGGAATTTTACGTCATCGTGCGCAAAGGGGATACCGCTCTGCTGGATGAGGTCAATTACGGCATCAACCAGATGGATGTATGCGAGGGCAACTGGCGCAGCGATCTGTATTATGAGAATTACACCGCCGCAGGCACCCCGTCCCTGAGCTTCACCCGCAGGGAACAGGAGTATATCGCCGCCGTGCAGAGCGGGCAGACCGTGATCACCGTGACCGCCCAGCTGGATAAAATGCCCTATTCCTTCGAGGAGGACGGGCGGTTGACCGGCATCATCCCCGATTATTTCGCCCACCTGATGGATATGGCGGGCCTGCCTTACACGGTGCTCATGCCGCGGGCGGGCGCGGATTATGCGGATTGGGTCGCGGAAAACGGCGTGACGGTGATCATGGACGGCCGCCGCGGCGACTCTCCCAACGCGCAGTATGAATACGGCCTGTCCACCGATTCCTATATCACCCTCACCATATCCCGCGTCACCCGCAGGGGCTTTGACGGCACCATCAGCACTGTTGCCGCCGCCGGCACCATGAAGACCGTCTATGTGGACAGCGATATCGCCGAAAAGGTGGAATACATCTCCATGTCCGATCCGCAGGATGCCCTGCGGGCCGTCAGCAGAGGAGAGGCCGATGCCTGCTATGTGTACACCAGCATGGCCGACCGCTATATCAACGCCGATCCGGACGGCGATCTTCAGGCCGTCATCCTCACAGATCCCGTCTATGATGTGTATATCTGCATCGATCCCGCCTCCGGCCATGAGCTGTGCAGCATCCTGAACAAATGCATCCGGGCGGATATCCCCGGCACGCTGGACGGCATCACCGCCCGCTACACCACCGTCACCTACCGCAATATGGACCTGAGCCGCTATCTGTACCTGCACCCGGCCGTGCTGATCACCGCCATCGCGGTGCTGGTGGTGCTCATCGTGTCCATCGCCGTCGCCGCGTTCCGCGCCCGCATCGCCGAGATGAAGAACACCCAGCTCAAGCACGATATGGAGCAGCAGCGGAAGCTGGAGGAATCCCTCACATTCACCGATTTCTTCCTGGATACCTATGTTTCGGCGTACTATGTGAATATGAACGACATGAGCTGCCAGATCTACAAGCGCACGGATGAACTGGAAAAGAACTACCCTGTCGTGGGGGATTATTTTACCTCTCTGCAGGAATATATCGCCCGGGATGTCCATCCCGATGACCGGGAAAAGCTGCTGGCTGTGACAGAGCCCGGAAAGATGCGGGAGATCCTGACACGGCAGAGCGAATACACCCACACCTTCCGGGATATATCGGGGGGGAAGGAGAGCATCTACAGGCTGCAGGTGATCCGCGGGGCGGATGCCGGGCACGCCGCCATCGGCTTTATCGATATTACCGGCGAGCTGCAGGAGCAGCAGGTCCGCCTTCTGGGCGCCGTTCCCGTCTCGCGGGATATCCTGAGCAAGGCCAGCATCGGCCTGTGGGCCTTTGAGCTGGATGAGGGCCGCGCCCCCAGGATGTACGCGGATGAGGCCATGCTGCCGCTGCTGGGGCTGGATCATCCCGTTTCTCCCGAGGAGACCTATCACGTCTGGTATGATCATATCGATGCCGGCGCGTACGGCCTGGTGGAGGCCGCCGTGGAAAAGATGAGCGCCGGTGTGCATGCCGAGGTGCAGTATCCGTGGCATTATCCGGACGGACGCACCAT
>PITV01000150.1 GCA_017577285.1 Clostridiales bacterium | reverse complement strand
GTTTATGATAGTCGATAGCCCGGTCCATGGTGGGTGTGTGGTAATCCTTGTTCATGCCGGTGTACATCTCGGCGTCCGCCATGCGGAAGATGATGGTCTTGTCCCCCACCAGCGCCTGATCGTGGCTTTCGCAGTAGGCGATGCACTTTTCCTGCGGGCGGCGGGTGGTGAGCTCATACCACAGTTTGAACATATCCCACTCTTCATCCCTGTATTCCTTCAGCAGCCTGATCCAGAAATCGGGCAGGCCCATGGACAGACGGTAGTCAAAGCCGATGCCGCCTTTTTTCACGGGGATGCACATGCCGGGCATGCCGCTGACTTCCTCGGATACTGTAATGGCGCAGGGATCCACCTCATGGATCAGCTCATTGGCCAGCTGCAGATAGACCAGCGCGTCCAGGTTAGTATTCATGCTGAAATACTGGCTGTAATCCATGAACGCGCAGCCCAGGCCGTGATCCTGATAGATCATGCTGGTGACACCGTCAAAACGGAATCCGTCGAAATGGTATTCCTCCTGCCAGAATTTCAGATTGCTCAGCAGGAAGTGCAGCACCTCGGGTCTGGCGTAATCGAACAGTTTCGTGCCCCAGGCCGGATGCCAGCCCTTTCCCCCATAGAGGAAGTACTGATCCTCCGTGCCGTCCTGCATGTTCAGGCCCTCGCCGGTGTTGGGGCAGGCGTGGCTGTGCACCACATCCAGCAGCACATTCAGATCCAGGCTGTGAGCCTTATCGATCAGATATTTCAGATCATCAGGCTCGCCGTACCAGGAGGAGGCGGCAAAGAAATTGGTCACCTGATAGCCGAATGAGGCATAATACGGATGCTCCTGCACGGCCATCAGCTGCACGGTGTTGTAGCCCAGCGCGGCGATCCTTTCCAGATTCCGGTCAGCGAATTCCCGGTAGGAGCCGATCCCTTCCTTTTCCTGCGCCATGCCGATATGCGCCTCATAGATCAGGGGATTGACGCCCTTTTTCTTTCTGCGGTTTCCATCCGTCCAGGCAAACTCCTTCTCAGGCGCCCATACACGGGCGCAGAGCTTGTGCGTATCGGGATCGGGCTTTGCCGAAAGCGTGTAGGCAGGAAGGCGCTCAAAGCTGTCGCCGCCTCTTCTCACCCACAGTTTCACATACTGTCCGTGGCGAAGGGCGTTCTTCCCTTTCAGGGATATCTCCCACACGCCGTTTTCGACCGGTTTGAGGGGGGCGGAGCTGTGATCCCAGTCATTGAAATCTCCGATCAGATGCACTTCATCTGCACCGGGCAGCCACTCGCGGAAAACCCACCCGTCCTTTGTGCGGTGGAAACCGAAATAAAGGTGACCGTTGGCAAAATCCTTCAGGTCCCCGTCCTTTCCGGCCAGTTTTTCAAGCATATCGGAATATCTGCTCATCCTCAGCACCAGATCTCCCTTGTAAGGCGTCAGCCACGGGTCGATCCTGATGATCTCAGGCTCTGTATTTCTTTTTTTCATAACATATCCCTCCGATCCAGAGTATATCATAACCGGTTTCAAATAACAAGAACAGTATGGCGCCGGAGCGGCCGCGAAGGCGCCGGGGATCCGGATCATTTCCGGGAAATTTCATCCCCGATCCTGCCGCAGAATGCCAGTATTTCATCCTTTCTTTCCAGCGCGTCACCACGGTCCTCCACACCGCACAGCCCCAGCGAGGCGCTGCATTCGATCTCCAGATGTCCCAGAAAATGTTCTATCGTGCCGATGATGCGCTCGCATTCCTTCATGCCCGGGCCGGTGCGCAGCGCCACCGCGAAGCCCTTTTTGCCTTTGCTGAGTTCAGCATGGGGCTCATGGGTGTTGCACCAGGGCGTGCACCGGTCGATAAAGGCCTTGAACTGAGCGGGCACATCCGCCCAGTAAGAGGGCGAAACGAATACAAGGACATCCGCCTGCTCGAATCGTTCCATCAGCTGCTGAACGCCGTCCTGCTGAAAGCAGGCTGCGGCAGTATGGCATTTTCTGCATCCGCGGCAGAAACCAAACTGATAATCCTCTATACAGACATTCTGTATCTTTATGCCGGAAACTGTTTCTGACAGACGGTCCGCGATCATGGACGCGATCGCCGCCGTTGCTCCGTTCCTCACAGGGCTGCAGTTCATAACCAGTGCGTTCATACATATCCTCCCATATCCTGACTGTATTTTACAATATGCGGGGATACAGGTCAACAGAAAGAACATCATAACCGCCCTGAAGGCACCGAATCATCCGGACAATGACAGCAAAACAGAAAAGCAGCGCTTGACAGGCTAATGATTATTAGCTATAATGGCTAATGTTCATTAGCCTGCAAATGAACAGCAGCAGCTGCCAAGGAGGAGGGACCCCGGTGAAGGATACCAAGACGCGGATACTGGACGCGGCACTGGATCTGTTTTCCAGAGACGGATACGAAGAGGTGGGGATCGAAAGGATCGCCGCCGCTGTCGGTATCAAAGGCCCTTCCATATACAAGCATTTCAGATCCAAGCAGGATATTTTTGACACGCTGATCAATGAGATGACCGCCAGGTATGAGGAAAACACGCCCTTCTCCGGAAATGACGGAGAGGAGGACATTTCTCCTGATACGATCATGGAGAAAACGGTTCAGTATATCCGCTTTTCGATCCATGATCCCAGCATCAGCAAGATCAGAAGACTGCTGACGATAGAGCAGTTCCGCAATTCCGCCATCGCCGCCATTCAGGAACGGCGTTCCTACAATGATCTGCTCCATTACTACGGAAGGCTTTTCCGGAAATGGATCAGCCGGGGGATCCTGAAGGATGCCGATCCGGATGTCATGGCGCTCCAGTACATCGCGCCCGTCTCCATACAGCTGTACCGTGTGGACCGGGATCCGTCCCTTGAGGAAGAAGCAGTCGGCATGATCGAAGAACATGTCAGCGTATTTTTCAGAATGTACAGAAATGAGGGCTCGATATGATCGTTACAAAGCGGCTGTTTCTGAGAGAAATGACGGAAGGAGACTATGACGCCCTGTACGCGGTCCTTGCCGATCCGGATATCATGCAGCATTATCCCTGCACCTTCGATGAGGCGCGGGTGCGGGGCTGGATCCAAAGGAATACCGACCGCTACAGGAATGACGGCTTCGGACTGTGGGCTATGTGCCTGAAGGACAGCGGAGAGATGATCGGTGACTGCGGACTGACGCTGCAGAAGATCGACGGGCAGATCCTGCCGGAGATCGGCTATCACATCCGGGCCGATCAGCAGCGCAGGGGCTATGCGAAGGAAGCCGCCGCGGCGGTGCGGGACTGGGCCTTTGAAAACACCGCCTTTCCCGCCCTTTATTCCTACTGCAAGTATACAAATGTGCCTTCTTTCCGCACAGCTGAAGCCATCGGCATGCGGTTTGAAAAGGAATACCCGGATGAGACCAATGAGGTGACCCGTGTTTCAGTCATCACCCGGGAGAATTGGTTGAAACTGAAGCCGGCGGAGGACTGACGGATGCACTTTGTTGACGCGAAAGGGATCCTGTCAGCGAACAACGGCATGAATGTCTACAGGGGCTGCACCCACGGATGCATCTACTGTGACAGCCGCAGCAGGTGCTATCAGTTCACTCACGATTTCGAGGACATAGAGGTAAAGCAGAACGCCCCGGAACTGCTGGAGAAAGCCCTGAAGAGTAAACGGAAGAAGTGCATGATCGGCACCGGCTCCATGTGCGACCCCTATCTGCCCGCTGAGGAAAAGCTCCTTATCACCCGCAGATGCCTTGAGATCATCGACAGATACGGTTTCGGTGTTGCTGTTCAGACAAAAAGCACCCTTGTGCTGCGGGATATGGATCTGCTGGCTTCCATCAACAGCAGATCCAAAGCTGTGGTACAGATGACCCTGACGACCTTCAATGAAGATCTGTGCCGCATCGTGGAGCCTCATGTTTCCACAACAGCAGAACGGGCACAGGCGCTGGAGCGGTTCCGGGATGCCGGGATCCCGGCAATCGTATGGATAACGCCCCTCCTGCCCTTCATCAATGATACCGAGGAAAACGTGCGGGGCATCATGGAGCTGTGCGGACAGGCAGGTGTGAAGGGCATCATCCATTTCGGCACAGGCCTGACGCTGCGGGAGGGTGACAGAGAGTATTACTACGCGGCGCTGGACAGGCATTTTCCGGGGTTGAAGGAAAAGTACATCCGCACCTACGGCAATGCCTATGAACTGCCGAGCCCCAACAGTGAAAGGCTGCTGCGGATCATCTCGGATCTGTGCGGCAGATACGGCATGATGTGCGGCGCCGGGCCCTGCTTTGCCTACCTGAACACATTTGAGGAAAAGGACAGACAGCTGTCCTTTCTGGACGGCCTGACAGGAGAAAGGGAGGACTGAATGATCACATACCGCGAATTTACAACGGAGCACATGAGCGGGGTAAAGGAGATCTTCTCACAGGAGGGATGGCTTGCGTATCTGAATGATGACGCCGCGCTGGAGCGGGCCTTCGGCAATTCCCTGCTGATCCTCGGTGCCTTTGACAGAGAGAAACTGGCCGGCTTTATCCGCTGTGTCGGAGACGGTGAGCATATCGTGCTGGTACAGGATCTGATCGTGAGGAAGGAATACCGCGGCGGCGGGATCGGCAGGATGCTGTTCTCCGCCATGTGGAACCGTTACGCGAAGGTGAGGATGTTCCAGGTCACAACAGATACCGGGGATGAGAAGGACAACCGTTTCTATCAGTCCTTCGGCATGAAACCGTTGGAAAAGGGATGCATGATCTCCTATTTCAGATAAATAACAGAACAAAATATTGGAGGACAGAAAAATGGCTAAGGAAGAAAAGAAGATCCTGTTCATCGGCGGTTCCCCCTGCAGCGGAAAAAGCACAGTGGCAGAACGCATCGAGAAGGAATTCGGGATGAAGTATTTCCGGGCGGATGACTATCTGGATGACTTTATGAACCGCGCCGCCAAAAGGAAAATGCCCGTCTGCAAGGCTGCTGTTGCGATGAAAGCGGACGAGATCTGGATGCGGGATCCGCAGGAACAGTGCGATGAGGAGTTTGCCATCTACCGTGAGACCGCGGTGTACGCCTTTGAGGAACTGAACCGCATCAAAGCGCCGCTTATTATCGCGGAGGGCGCCGCGTTCACCCCCGAAGTGATGAAAAGGTACAAGGCGGAGAAGTATATCTGCATCATCCCCACGCCGGATTTCCAGATATCTCACTACCGTCAGCGCTCCTGGGTGCCCTATGTGCTGGACGGATGCACCGATAAGGAGAAGGCATTCGACAACTGGATGCAGCGGGATATCCTGTTCGCGGCGAAGGTGAAGAGCGACTGCGCCGAGCAGGGGATCACCTGCCTTGTGAATGACGGAAACCGCAGTGAGGAGCGGATGTTCCGTGAAGTGGCCGAGCTGCTGGGGCTCAGGAAGGAAGAAGAGGAGCAGTAAACGGGATAGATCCCGCTGAAATTGCTTTTTACTGTACGATATATCCCCGAAAGGAGAAAGGAAATGAAACCCATCTGGTACCGTCCGCTTCATGAACAGCGGGAATTGCTGACATCCGGGAAAATGACCTCAGCAGAACTGACAAGAATATATCTGGAACGGATCGCGGCGCTCGATGGAAAAGACGGGCTGAACTCCGTTGCCGAGATCGACTTGTCCGTACTTGATCAGGCAGCTGCCGCAGACAGGAACGGACTGAAAGGCCCGCTTGCCGGACTGCCGTTCCTTAACAAGGACAATATCGATGAGGCGGGGGGGGCTAACACCGGCGGGGACGCAGCGGGTGAGGGTGCCCACTGGGAATAGGCGCGGGGCGGGGGCGGGGGACGTCGCCCGCCGGGGCACCGGCGCCTCTGGCACGACCACATAACACAGGTTGGCAGAATCCCCCCGCAGAGGAAACGGG
>PITV01000149.1 GCA_017577285.1 Clostridiales bacterium | reverse complement strand
GTTCTCCACGATCTTCAGCAGTTTTATTTTTTGGCAATTATCATCCATGCGTTATCTCTCCTTATAATCCAGTTGCTTTCAGTATATCATATTTCCGTTTCTTTTCAAGTCATAAATCACAATATTGTGACTTTTATGTGCCGATTTTTACATTTTTTACCATATTCTTGCAGTTATTTACATTGAATTTCCAATACTCTTATTATTAAGAATATTGCATGTATCTTTTTCACATAAGAAACCGCTCCATCTTATGAAGCGGTCAGTAAGCAAAAATCATTTGTTCACGGAAAGGATATCCAGACAGATCTCCAATGCGGTGCGAAGGGAATCGAATCCCCAGTTCCTTTCATCATATTCATTCACATTTGCGAGGCTGTCCGCAGTATAAAAAAACATACCGAATTTCTTTTTTCTGAAAGCAGCACAGGCACACAGCGCGCTGCATTCCATATCCACCACCTTGCAGCCTTCATCTCTCCGGCGTTTCACTTTTTCCGCTGTTTCGCGGAAAAAGCCATCAGTCGACCATGTCGCGCCTTCCGCGAACGGGATATTTCTTTTATTGAAATACTGTTTTACTTCCTTCTGTATTTCCGTATCAGGATACGAATACCTTTGAGGCGGCAGATAATGGTAACTCGTTCCTTCATCCCTCAGTGCCCGGTCCGGAACAAAAAAGGCGTTTTCCGGTAAACCTTCCAGTGTGCCGCAGGAGCCGGTACTCAGTACTTTCTCCACACCTCTTGCGTAAAGCCAGTCCAGTATCTGTGTTGATGCCGCGGCACCGACAGGAGCCTGACACAAAGCAATCTCTGCGCCGTTGTGTATTACAGAATAAACAGGGTAGTTTTTCGTGATCGATACAAAAGTATCCAATACCTTGCCACTGTTTTCCGCGGCATACCTGTCGATCTCTTCCCCAAGGAATCCGAATACTGCCTGTTTGGGAAAGGGAACGCCGTTTTCCCGGTCCGGCATTATGACCGCTCTCTGCACATCATCGTATTCGAGCAAAGGGATATCATTCCGGTTCACTTCAGCATTTCCTCCCCAGCCTTGTTGACCCTGTTCATCTGTGTGTACTCCAGTATTTTATATCCGCATCGTTTATACAGGGCCATGGCCTGCGTATTTTCAGGTTCGGCTTCCAAACGAAAGCGAACAGGACCGCTGCGGTATCTTTCATCAAGCATCTCAAAGAACGCCATACCGATCCCCTTAGAACAGTACTCCGGCCTGATATAAAGATCCTCTATCCACATGCAGGGCATACCGTATTCAGCCGAATAAGAATGAGCCAGAATAGAGTATCCTGCCAGTTTTCCGGTATCACAGCATTCAAACACGATACATTCCACAAACGGATTCGGGGAAAGGCATGCCTCGATATCTCTGCGCAGTACATCCTCCCCTGCATGATATATGAGAGCGGGAGAAGCGTAGAAATCCTTCATCATGCTTAGTACATCACCGGTATCCTCCGGTGATATCTGCCTGAAACTGATCCTGACCTGTTCCATCGTCAATCATTCGCGGGCAGCAGCGTAAAAGTCATGAGCAGCGGATTGTGATCGCTGTACAGGAACCAGTCATCCTCGTTTTCAACAAAAACCTTTGCCGATGCTTCCACATTGGGAGAAACGATAAATCCATCAACTGTAACAACAAACTGACCTTTCTCATAGGCCTTATCTGGGTTCCTGCAGGTCGGAACAGGCGCATCCACGTCCGGCGCGATCAGAACCATACCGGATTCTTCAAATAGTTCAAACTCCACGGGTTTGCACCAGGATCCCTCCAGCGGTTCCACGCCGAATATCTCATAGGACTTTCCAAGCAGATCCTTATTAAAGTCTCCGCCGGCAATGCAGTAATTGCCAGCCTCAAACTCCTTTTTCATGTCTTCCAGAAGCATCTTCAGCTGTGTAGTGGCAATGACGCCGTCAGATGTATAGGCGCTCAGGTGGAAATCATAGATCACAAGCTTCCTTCCGGATGACAGCGCAACATATGCCTTGCTGTAGCAGCGGTCAAGATCCAGCAGTTTTGTCAGAGCTTCCTCCACCGGGAATTCGATCCTTTTCGCATCGCTCATCATGAAAGATGACAGGGTAAGCAATCCGCTTCTTGAGGCCCCGTGAGGCTGTGTAAGCGGATACATCAGGAAGGGTGAATCATAATTCTGAGCAAATACGGAGGCCATTCCGTTCAATGCTTCATAGAAATACTCCCGTTCATCCACATGATATGTTCTGGTAGAGTCAATATCCACTTCCTGCAGGAAATAAATATCAGCACCGGATGAAGCGGCAAGCGCTGAGATCGCATTCATGTTGGTGATGAGCCCGTCCTTTGATGAAGCCCAGCTCTGCGTTCCTCCATCCATGAAGAAATCATAATCCTTTGTATACGCACCAAAGCCGATGTTCCAGGAGAACAGTTTATACTCCTGCCCTTCTTCCATCACAGCTTCCACATTATCCTTCACTGCAAGATCCTGATTCCCGATACGGTGATA
This sequence comes from Clostridiales bacterium, assembly GCA_017577285.1. GTDB lineage: Bacteria > Bacillota > Clostridia > Christensenellales > Aristaeellaceae > ZC3RG03. The sequence continues at coordinate 3,557 of PITV01000149.1, read as the reverse complement.
GGCGATCAGCACGTAAGCGATATACCCTGCCGCAAGCAGCACAAGAACAAGCAGAACGATCAGGATGATCTTCAACGCTTTCTTTCCGCCCTTTTTCTCACTCTTCGCTTTCATAGTTAAACCTCCATATATGTCACTGTATGTATTATCATTTAGTCAGATCCGCATATGTAACGGGGATCATTTTCTCTAGTCCAGCAGGTGTTGTCTCCACCTGATACCCGATTTTTCCGCCGGAATACATGATCGTATCAAAAAGCTGTGCTGTCTCATCAACAACTGTCTTGAACTGCTTTTTCATACCGATAGGAGAACAGCCCCCATGTATATATCCGGTAAGCGGAAGTAATTCCTTCGCATGGATCATTTCTATGCTTTTCTCACCAACGGAAGAAGCGGCCTTTTTCAGATCCAGTTCGCTATTTACGGGAATAACAAAAACATAGTACTGTCTCGGGCTGCCAACCGTCACAAGTGTTTTGAACACACGTTCCGGTTCCTCATTCAGCACAGATGCCACATCCATTCCGCTGATGGCACCGGTATCTGTGTAAATATGTGCGGAATACTCTATACCGTTCTGTTCCAGAAGGCGCATGACATTGGTCTTTTCGTCTTTTTTGCTCATATACCAATCATTTTCCTTCCGTATCCGGCTTCCAGCAACCGTTCACAAACCACATCAATGCCGCCCATGTATATATCGAGAAGAATCTGCCATAACGATCGCGGCCTGTCTTCAGATACTCTCCGGCTTCTTCCAGCGTGGTCAGGCAGAAGCCGTCAAACATCTCGCCGTCCACAGCGCCCGCCTGATTCAGTTCAGGCAGTTCATCCCTGCTGACAACAGCGCAGGCCAGCGCGTTGCTTTCATCACTCAGCCCGGGTGTTGAAAACAGAAGCGGACTGATGATGCTTATACGGTCGTCCTCTGTCAGTTCAAGCCCCGTTTCTTCCTTGATCTCGCGTTTTGCCGCGATGATTGCCGCGTCATCCGCTGCTTTATCCTGCTCATCGATCAGCCCCGCCGGGATCGACAGAACGAATCTTCCAATGGGATATCGATACTCATATGAAAGCAGGAGCAAAGGATCGCGATCGCGTATATTCAGTATAACAACACATGACACCGCGTCAGGAGGCATATGCTGAAACTTTTCTTCCTCCATACACGCGACAAGATCGTCCGCTTTTCTTCTTGTAGCATCATAGTAATGCCTTCCGGGTGCATATTTCAAGTCGTATACCCTTACGAACCGCTTGTCCAGAAGCGATTCCACACATCCTGTGGTGATTTTCAGTTCATTTCTCATATGTTCTCCTTATTTCATGAAAACAAATCTTTCCATCGCACAAAGAACGCGTTCCGCTGGATCCCACGGATGCTTACGCTCATCCCTGAACACAAAATAAAGCGCATGTCTCCCGGTTATGTTGCGTACTTTCATCGTCAGCATCTGATCGCCGCCCTCAAACCCGGAATTTGCTATCTCCTCACCGTTCTCATCATCAAGCAATACACACACTCTTCCCCGCTCCCCGTTCCCGCGAAGCTGCAGTGCAATTTTCATAGATGTAGCCGAGAAATCATCACCGAAATCAAAATACTTATAACCAATGACATCTCCGCTCATGATATCCGCCACGACAGCGGTCATCGGATCCATCAGTTTTGTACAGCAGTTTCCCTTCAGCACACACGCGATATGGGCTGATGTTACCTCATAGGGATCAAGAGAACTCTGGAAACCAAGGGAAGTCATTTCCACCTGTCTGATCGTTCCGTCCGGCTGTATATCCACTCTTTCCACACATGCCTGACGCGAAAACACAGTCTTGTTGGATGTGCGGTGATAGAAGATATACCACTGACCGTTGATGCAGCACAGCCCGCCGTGATTGTTTCCACCCGGATAATCGATCCCGTTATCGATGATCGTACCGCGGTAGGTGTAGGGCCCCAACGGAGAGTCAGAGGTGGCGTAGTCGAGGCAGGAGCCTCTTCTGGGTGAATAAACGATATAGTAGGTATTCCCTATCTTTCTCGGTGAACAGGCCTCATAGAATCTGAAAGGTTCTTTAGCGGGGAGAATATCTTTCACATAAGTTTCCGGCAGCACGCGGGTGATATCCCCGGATGACATCTTTACGCCGTAACTCCACTCAAAGCCACAATAAACATACACGCTGCCGTCATCATCCACAAGCACACCGGGATCAACAAATACACCGTTATTGCAGAAATCTTCCGGCAAATCACCCTTATCTTCATACTGATAAGTATCGATCAGCTTGAACGGTCCTTCCGGCCTGTCAGATACACCGATCGCGCCTTTTGAATAGAAAAGATAAGCAAACAGATAGTATTTACCGTCCTTTTCCACCACATCAGGTGCGTACAGTTCTCTGGCCTCCCATGGAACAGATGATTTATGATCTTCATCATCCTTTACATGGAACGAATCACCATGACAAACCCAGTGATCCAGATCATTGACAGAAGCTGACCATACTTTCAGTTTGATATCACAGAAACTGTCAGAATACGGCCTGTCATGACTTCCGTACAGATACACACGGTCACCGAATACGCGCGGCTCACCGTCAGGTATATGCTCCCATACAGGCAGAATCGGATTTGCCATACAAACCTCCAATACAGGGCTGCAAGCTGTTTATCGATCAAATCAGTCAACACCGTTATCATATCACAGATTGTAACTGTTTTCAATGTTTACATATGCCATTCGATCTGTTTTCCCGTCATGGCTCAATTTTTGTCACTCTTATGCATATGGAAAACCAGTTATCCCATTCATAATTGCGGATTGTCTTGACATCTGTCTTTCCGGTCACTACAATTGTTATGCAGAAGATACTGTAAACGATAAAATAGATATCGAGGTGACCAATATGACCTGTACGATCGTTTATACATCCAACACCGGACATACAAAACAATACGCTGAGCTGCTTTCAAATTCTGCAAGTCTGCCATATATGGAACTGAAAGAAGCGATTCTGTCTCTTCCAAAGGATTCGCCGATCATTTACATGGGATGGCTTGCAGCCGGAATGATCAAGGGATACAGTCAGGCTGCGAAAAACTTTGATATCAAGGCTGTTTGCGGGGTAGGTATGGCATCCGGAGATTCACAGATCGCGGATATGCGCAAAGCGAACAAACTCTCAGAAACACTGCCTCTGTTCTATCTGCCCGGCGGCTTTGAGATGGACAAGCTGCACGGAATCTATCTTTTCATGATGAAGACCATGAAAGCCACTGTCGGCAGAAAACTTGCCGGCAAGGCCGGCAGGACACCTCAGGAAGATGATATGCTGGATCTGCTGAACAACGGCGGAAGCCGAGTTTCAAAGGAGCATCTGGCTAAGATTCTTGAATGGTTCAATTCCGCCGAGTAAACGTTTTTTTCGTTCTTATAAATCAATCACGGAAGGATCAACTGAAATGACAAAAGATGATATTACACAGATGCTGTTCCGCTGTCAGGACGAGAAATATGCAGACTTTTCAGCGAAACTGATTCCAACTGTAC
>PITV01000148.1 GCA_017577285.1 Clostridiales bacterium | reverse complement strand
CTTCTCCACCGCCACAGTGCCGTCCTCCGCGGTATCGATGATGAAGCCCTCCTCCTCCAGGATCTCGGTGGCGATCTCGCGGTTCAGCTCGTTGTCCTCCACCAGAAGGATCTTCTTTCCCGTGAAATCCCGGTCCGTCCCGCTTCCGGCGGCCGCAGGGGCGTCTCCCGCGAAGAGCCTCAGATCCAGCGTCACCGTGACGGCGGTGCCGTTTCCGGGCTCGCTCTGCACATCGATGGCGCCGCCCATCATGTCCACGATACTCTTGGTGATGGCCATGCCCAGGCCCGTTCCCTGAATGCCCGACACGGTGGTGGACCGCACCCGGCTGAAGGGATCGAAAATGGTCTTGAGATATTCCTGATCCATGCCCATCCCGTTATCGGAAACCGCGAAATCATAGGCGGCATACCCCGCCAGCTTCACCCGCTTTTCGGTGACGCGCAGGGTGATGGCGCCGCCCTGGGGCGTATACTTGATGGCGTTGGAGAGGATGTTCAGCAGCACCTGGCTGAGGCGCAGCCTGTCGCAGTACACGCCGGCATGGCGCACACCGGAGGTATCCACCGTGAGGGTGTGCCCCTTGGCGCCGATCTCCGCCTGCACGATATCCCGCAGGCCGCCGATGATCTGCTGAAGATCCTCGGGCTTCTCCTCCAGGTTCATTTTGCCCGATTCGATGCGGCTCATATCCAGCACATCGTTGATCAGGTTCAGCAGGTGGCCGGAGGACTGGCCGATCTTGCCCAGATAATCCTCCAGCAGCTCCCTGTCGCCGATATGGGTGCGCGCCAGATTGGTGAAGCCGATGATGGCGTTCATGGAGGTGCGGATATCATGGGACATGCTGTTGAGGAAGGCGGTCTTGGCCCGGCTGGCGGATTGCGCCATGGACAGGGCCTGCTCCAGCTGGTGCTGATGCTCCAGCTGATCCTCGATCTGATCGGTGATATCGATGAGCACGCCGAAGAACTCCCCGTCTCCGTCCTCATTGCGGATGACGCGGCCCGCGGCGTGGAACCAGCGGTATTCGCCGCCGGAGACCATCATGCGGTAGTTGACGTCATAGGGCGTTTTGCAGCTGTGATCCCGGATGGCGGCGGCAAAGGCCTCCCTTACCGCGTCCCTGTCATCGGGATGCAGGTTTTCGATCCAGTTGAAGCCGTCGGCCCCTTCGCCGTTCCGGATGATGCCGTCCTCATCGGGCTCCTGTGTACGGATGATCTCATCCCGCGCGTTCACAAGGCAGGACCATTTGCTGGAATGGATGATCTCGTGCAGGGTATCCGTCCTGCGCTTTTCCTCATTGGCGGCGTCCAGCGCGCTTTGCAGGATATCCTGCTGCTCCCGGGTGCGGCGCATCTCCTCAGTGATGTTTTCAAAGCCCACGGCCGCGTGATCCTCATCGTTGCCGGGAATGATGGTGCAGCGGTAGGTGCCGGGCACCGTTTTTGAAATGCTCCTGTACATGAAGCGGATCTCGCCGTTCTCGCGCAGCTGCCGGCGGATATAATCCGGATCCATGCTGGAAGCGAACAGCTCCCGGTCATCCGGATGGGCGTTGGGCAGGAAGCGGGCAACGGTGTCATCCAGCGGAAGCACCTGCCCCACCAGCGGCTTCATGATGCCCTGGGAGGCGTGGATGACCAGCACCTCGCGCTTTTTCAGATCGGCGTAATAGGCATTGGTATAGGATTTCAGGAAGTAGTTGGAGATAGCCGTCCTGCGTTCCAGCTCCTCGCGGCTGGCGATCTGTTCGCGGATCATCCTGTCCGCGTCGCGGTAGGCGAGCACATAGTTCACGGTGCCGTCCGCCGATACCGCGCGGGCAAAGCACATCTGATGATAATCAAAGGCGGTATGGCCGTCATTCCAGCGCCGGTAGGTAACGGTATAGGTGCCCGTTTCGGGGGTCTCACGCTCCACCGTTTCAAACTTCGTCTGTTCCCGCACCCGCTCCCGGTCATCCTCGTGCACATACTGTTCTATATATTTGCCGATGACGGTGTCATAGCTGGGATCATCCAGGCCCATCTGCAGGGCGCTGCGGATGGTCTTGACGCCGGTGGAGCGGTACAGATGCATGCGGTGGTCGCCGGTGCTCTCCAGCAGCCACACGGTGTGATACTCGCGGGCGAGGCCGTCGGACAGGGCGTGCTGCTCGCGCTCCCTGCGCACCTCCTCCGTGATATCCATAAAGCCCACGGCGATATGCTCCTCATCCGATACCCGGAGGATCACGCCGCGCAGGGTCCTCTCCTCGCCCGCCAGGATCTCGCGGATGGTGAAGCTGAAGGAGGTCTCCCGCTTCAGCCGTTCCGTAACGCTGTCCTTATCGATGGCCTGCAGGATGATATCCCGGTCATCGGGATGCACATACTCCGCGATGAACCGCGCCATGCCCTCCCGGGCGTTGCCCTGCCCGCCGAACACCTTCTCCAGGGAGGAGTCGATATGCACCACCTCAAAGGTGTTTTCCGCCAGATCCACAAAGAACGCGGAGGTATAGGAGCTGATGAAATAATCCAGCAGCACCTTCTGCCGGGCCGCCTGCCGCTGCTCGGCAATGGCGCGGGCGCGGTCATCATCGATGCCGGCAAAGGAGAACAGGCAGATGACGGGCTCCCCGTCCACCCGCTCCAGCACATCCACGGCAAAGCGGCGCATGGAGCGGGCGGCGCCGGGCAGCTCATACACATACTCGCGGTGATCCGCGTCCTTCATATACTGTTTCATGTAGGCGGGGTCGCTGAAGGAGCGCCAGTCGGCCGTATAGCGGGGCGCCACGGTGCCGGCAAAGCGCAGGATGGCGGAAGTGTATTCCGCCGTCTGAGTGAACGCGCCCGCCTCGGAAACGCGGGATGAGCGCACGGGGCGCAGGCGGCAGCCGTTCAGATCGGCCAGATAGAGGGCGTCATACCCGTCGATGAGCTTGTCATTCACGATGCGGGAGGCGATCTCATCATCGCAGTTCCTGAAGCCGATGAGGATCTCATCCTCGCCGATGCGGTTCATGGTGGCGCGGTACCAGGCGTAGCCGCTGCCGGAGCGGCTCCTGTACTCGATGCTGTTCGTTTTGCCCACGGGCAGCAGTTCCCTGATGTTATTGAAGGGAAGGCGTTCCGCGGATACCTTTTCCCGGTCGCGGGGATGGATCTGCTCCTGCACATAACGGTCCACAGCCGCGTTGATGGGCCCCTGCTCGTCAAACACGCCGCCCACCTCCGACCTGCCGGAGATCACCCGGTAGGAGCCGTCCCTGAGGCTGCCGTGGAGCACGAATTCATAGCCGGCGGTGAAGCGGGTGATGATGTTTCGGAAAAAGTCCGCCTGCCTGCGGCGCTTTTCGGCCCTGCGGTTGGCGCGGACGATGATCAGCACCGTGGCGAGAGCCAGCAGGCACAGGGCGGCAACGGAGCCCCACAGGCACTCGGGATGGGTGCGCAGGAAATACGCCAGATCGAAGCTGCTCTCCTCGATGCTGTAGAGGTTCTGAAGGGAGGCCATCTCCGCGTCCGTCACAAAGGCGGAGCCCTTGTTCAGCACGGCGATGAGGCCGGCGTTCTCCGGCAGCGCGGCAAAGCACACGCTGCAGCGGGCCTCCAGCGCCTTGGACCTGAAGCGGGAGCTGTACTGCTGCGCGATGAACTGCAGGGCGTCGGTATACATCACCACGCAGGTGGCCTCGCCGGCCTCCAGCCTGTCCATGCACTCATACCCGTTCTGACAGGGCACGATGACGGCGCCGGGATAGTTATCCCGCACATAGCTGGCGCCGAGCCGGGTATCGGGCGTGGCGATGACAGACAGGGTGTTTTCGGTATAAGAGCCCGTGTACAGCACGCTGAAGGCAGATTCGTACACCGTGCGGGAAATGATGAGCCCGTCATCCTCGGCATCGCTGTAATTGCGGTAATAGGGGTTGACGCAGTCGATCTCCCCGGCGTACAGGGCCGCGACCGCCTCCTTCTTCCCGGGGTACAGTTTCCATTCCACGGGCACGGTGACCCCCAGGGCGTCCAGCATCAGCTGCACCTGCGCGGGCAGGATGCCGCTGATCTTCCCGTCCGCGCCCTCGATGACATAGGGCGCGTCATTGTCATAGGTGCCGATGCGGATGACATCGCGGCCGGCGAGCCACGCCTGCCCCTGCTCCGGGATCTGCCTGAAAAGGGGGATATTGTTGAAATACCTCAGGTTCAGCTCCTCCAGATAGCCGGGGGTATCCCTCCTGATATCCTCCTGGGCGGTATTCAGCTCCGCCAGCAGGTCCTCCCTGCCGGGAGATACAGCCAGATAATAGGGATACCTGCCGCCGAATTCATAAACCGGGTAGAGCGCCACCTGCTGGAAAAGGATGCCGGTCTCGATGCAGTAATCGATCGTGCCGTCCTCCAGGGCGGCCCAGCGTGCCTCGGGGGAATCCAGTTCCACCAGTTCACAGGCAACGCCCTTTTCCTCCGTCAGGGCCCTGAAGGGGATGTTCTGGAAAGCTCCGCGGGTGGTGCCCACGCGCGCGCCCTCCATTTCGTGCAGATCCTCACTGAGGGGCTGAGCCGTCAGGGAGGCGATATAGAACTGCTCATCGCCCATGGGCAGTTCGGGAAAGAGCATCTGAAGGGCGCGCTCGTCGTTCTTTGTGATATAGGGGAGCATATCGATCTCGCCCCGCAGCAGCATGGGGTACAGCTCGCTGAAGGTGCCGTACACATACTCATAGCGCCAGCCCGCGCGGATCGCCACTTCCTGCATGTACTCATAGGCGTAGCCGGATTTCGTCTCCCCCTCCGCGGCTCCGTTCAGCATGCCGGGCTCGGGAAAATAGCCCGCGCGCACCGTTCTGCCGGCATCCGCCAGGGCGGGCGCGGCAAAGGAGGGCATCAGCAGGGATGCCAGAAGAAGGGCCGCGATGAACGCGGTGAGGAGATATTTATACCGGTGAACGTTACCCATAGACACGCCTCCGCTCGGAAGATCAGATGTATGGACGGGACCGCCCGCATATCCTTATATAGGGTTCCGATAATAGTATAGACTTTATTTTCACAGTGCCTACCCCGGTTTTTACGCAATTATGGGCAAAATATACGCAATTCCCGGAAAAGAGAGGAAAACAAAGGCCCGGAGCGGCAAGCCCCGGGCCTGATCATCCTGTATAAAGGAGCGTCTGTTATCTCAGAAATTTCGCCAGTGTCTTTTTCAGTCTGCCGATGTCGATCGGTTTGGCGATGTGTTCGTTCATGCCGGCGGCCAGGGCTTTCTGGCGGTCCTCCTCAAAGGCGTTGGCCGTCATGGCAAGGATCGGGATCCCCGATACTTCGGTGCCCAGAGCGCGGATCCGGCGGGTGGCTTCGTAGCCGTCCATCCGCGGCATCTGAACATCCATCAGGATAAGATCATAGTCCCCCGGCTTCGCCGCTTTCATTTTCTCTACAGCCACATCGCCGTCCTCCGCCGTATCGACCGTAAATCCGTCCTCCTGCAGGATCTCTGTGGCGATCTCCCTGTTCATTTCATTATCCTCGACCAGCAGGATCCTTCTGCCGGAGAAATCATAGTTCCTCTCTTCATCAGGGGGCAGTTCGCTCTCCCTGCCGAGGCACCGGTTCAGTACCCTGTGCAGATCAGACGGGAACATGGGCTTGGAGACAAACGCGGTCACGCCCGCCGCCCGGGCTTCCTCTTCGATATCGGACCAGTCATAAGCCGTAAGGATGATGATGGGCACCTCCTCGCCTATCAGCTTGCGGATGCGGCGGGTGGTTTCGATGCCGTTCATATCCGGCATGATCCAGTCGATGATGTAGACCCTGAATGAATCTCCTCCGCGGTACGCTGCTTCCGCTCTGATGACAGCCTCCTTACCGGAGGTGCACCACTCGTACCGCATGCCGATGTCCTTCACCATGTTGCAGATGGACAGGCAGGTATTGGAGTCATCATCGGCCACAAGGGCCCTCACCCCTTTGAGTTCGGGGATCTCTTCCGGGGTCTTCGGGGCGCTCTGAAGCCGGAAATCAAAGTTGATCCTCACTTCCGTACCCTTGCCGGGTTCGCTTGACACACCGATACGGCCGCCCATCATATCAACGATGTTCTTCGTTATAGCCATACCGAGGCCGGTGCCCTGAATACCGGAAACAGTAGATG